>JBLIFE010000076.1:0-8535 GCA_047633515.1 Paracoccaceae bacterium
TCAAGGCCTCGCCAAAGGCCTCTAGACTTCAGGCCGCCATACAAGGTCGTGGTTCCTGCAAGTCTTGCAAAACGAACAAACTCTCGTATCGGTCAGCTTGCAACGATATCGCGAAAGCGTTCTTACAGTATTAGCGTTATTACGATTTTGGTCATGTTTGCAAGCCAACTGCATCAAAACTGCAGAGCTGTCGACTTTGCGTTGCAATCTGGCCTCCGCCACCAGACGCGGCGGCGTGATTTCATCGTTGCGGTTTGCATCTGACGCCAAAGACACCTGCCGCAGGTCAATTCCGCTTGAATGGTTGTCGCCAACACGATTTGATCCCCGAGAGCAGCACTCCATCGACATTACCTTTGTGTGCTGTCGATCTGGGCTTTTAGCGCGGGCTTTTGGCGCGGGCTCTAGGTTCGCGCAAGCAACAGGAAGGCGATTGCAATGACCCGGTGGCCCCAAGACAACGACCCCGAACCGGCGCCCCGCCCGCAAGAAGGCACTGGCGCCACTCTTTTGACAAACGCGCACACCGCGGCACACGGCCGTCCCTCAGGGCGCGATGCCGCCGCCTCTCAAAACATTGCCTTCAGAAAGGACGCCACCTTATGACAGTGACCTACGAAATTTCGGGTGCAGCAGGGTTGATCTGTCTGGACAACCCACCGGTGAACGCCACGTCTCACGCCCTGCGCAAAGGCCTTCTCGAGGCGCTGGAGGCGCTGGTAAATGATCGCAGCGTCAATGTGATCGCACTTTATGGTGCGGGGCGGGCGTTTATTGCGGGCGCTGACATTCGGGAGTTCGGAACACCGACCCAAAACCCGTCCCTGCCCGATGTGTGTCTGGCACTGGAGCATTGCCCCAAACCGGTGATCGCTGTGGTGCACGGTGCAACGCTGGGTGGTGGGCTCGAGGTGGCTCTGAGTGTGCATGCCCGCGTTGCCCTGCCCGACTTGCTGACCGGATTTCCCGAGGTGACGCTGGGCCTGTTGCCGGGCGCGGGTGGCACGCAAAGAGCCCCGCGGGTGATCGGTCTCCCGGCGGCACTGGACCTGATCACAACCGGTCGGCGCATCGACGCCGACGAGGCGCTTTCGCTGGGGTTGATCGATCAGATGACGTCTGGAAATCCGCGCGACGCCGCCCTGAGATCCGCACAAGATGTGCTATCAGGGAGTTTGCCGACGCGTCGCACGCATCTGTTGACCGCCTCGCCCGACCCTGCAGCGCTTGATGCGGCCACGGCACGGATGGCACGTCTCCATCCAAACCTGTTTTCGCCCCACAAATGTGTTGAAGCCGTGTCCTTTGCCACCGGCCCGATCACCGAGGGTCTGGCCAAGGAGCGAGCGCTGTTCACACAGTGCATCAACAGCCCGCAACGCGCCGGCCTGATCCACGCATTTTTTGCCGAACGCGCCGTTGCCAAGACCCCCGAAGCCAAGGCGACCCCGCGCCACGTCGGCACAATCGGTGTAATCGGTGGCGGAACCATGGGAGCAGGCATCGCAGCATCGGCCCTGCTGGCGGGGCTTCCGGTGAAACTAGCGGATAGAAACGCCGAAAACTTGAAAAAGGCTCATGAAATTATTTCCGAAATTCTGGCTGGTGCGGTCAAACGCGGCAAGCTTGCGCAAGACGCCTGTGACACGGCCCTCGACACCGCCCTGAGCCTTACGCTTGATCTGGCAGAGTTTGCGCAAACCGATTTGATCATCGAGGCTGTTTTTGAAAATATGCGTTTAAAAACAGGGATTTTTGCGCAGCTGGACAACATCTGCAAGCCCGGAGCGATCCTTGCCACCAACACCTCCTACCTTGACGTCAACCTGATCGCAGCCGCCACACGCCGGCCCGAAGATGTCATCGGGCTGCATTTTTTCTCGCCGGCTCATGTAATGCGGCTGCTTGAAGTGGTCGTTGGTGAAAAAACGGCTCCGGATGTCACGACGGCCGGGTTTGCTTTGGCCCGAAAACTGGGCAAGGTCGCCGTGCGCGCAGGGGTCTGTGACGGCTTCATCGGAAACCGTGTTTTGGCGCATTACAGAAAGGTCGTCGATTACATGATGCTCGACGGCGCGACACCAGATCAGATCGACCGCGCCCTTGAGACTTTCGGCTTTGCGATGGGGCCATTCGCCGTCTCGGATCTGGCGGGGCTTGATATTGGCTGGGCCACGCGAAAGCGCCACGCCGTCACCCGCCCCGCAGCCGAGCGGTATGTCACAATTGCCGATACGCTTTGCGAGGCCGGATGGTTCGGACGCAAGACCGGTCGCGGATTTTACGACCACACCGACACCGCCCGGGTGCTAAACTCGCAGGTCCCCAACGCTCCTGCCCCCAATGGCGCCCTGCCCGATATCCTGAACGCCGCGCGACAGGCTGCCGGCATTGTGCCGCGCCATTTTTCCGACACAGAAATCATCGACCGCTACATGACCGCAATGGTGAGCGAAGCGGTGCGCGTTCTTGATGACGGTATTGCCTTGCGCCCCATCGATATCGATGCCGTTTTCCTGTTCGGCTATGGCTTTCCGCGCTTTCGGGGCGGGCCATTGCTTTATGCCGACACAATTGGCCCCGACGCGTTGATCGCGCGTATCGAGCAGTATGCGGCAGAAGACCCACACTATTGGCAAGTGCCTGATCTGTTACGTGAAATGGCCCGAACCGGACGGTCCTTTGCCGACCTTAACAGCGCTTATGCGATGGAGCATTAAGATGGACCTGACCTATTCCCCCGCAGAGCTGGTTTTTCAAACCGAGGTGCGCGACTGGCTTGCCACAACATTGCCCCAAGACGTGTCGCAAAAGGTACGCTGCGGGCGCGAATTGTCAAAGCAGGACATGGAAGGGTGGCACGCGCTTTTGAATGCGCGCGGGTGGCTTGCCGTATCTTGGCCACAATCATACGGCGGCACCGGTTGGAGCCCGGTTCAAAAGCATATTTTCGAGGAAGAATGCTGTCGGGCCTGTGCGCCACGCATCGTGCCCTTCGGGTTGTTGATGCTGGCCCCCGTCCTGATGCAGTTTGGCACAGAGGCGCAACGCGCCACATATCTACCCCGCATTCTGGATGGCACCGATTGGTGGTGCCAAGGCTATTCAGAGCCCGGAGCCGGGTCTGATCTTGCCTCGCTCAACACCCGCGCGATCCGGCAGGACGACAGCTATATCGTCAACGGACAGAAGGCGTGGACCACCCTTGGCCAGCACGCCAACCGGATATTCTGCCTTGTGCGCACAAACACCGATGGCAAGCCGCAACAGGGGATCAGCTTCCTGCTTGTTGATCTGGACACACCCGGTATCGAGATGCGGCCGATCCGTTTGATCGAGGGTGGCCATGAAGTAAATGAAGTCTTTTTCACCGATGTGAAGGTTCCCGCCGAAAACCTTGTGGGGCAAGAGAATGACGGCTGGACGATCGCAAAGTTCCTGCTCACCCATGAACGCACAAACATCGCCGGCGTCGGGTTTTCGATCCAGGCTTTTGAGCATCTGTGCGATCTGGCGCGCAGGTCGAAACCGAACGGAACACGTCTTATCGATGACCCGCTGTTTGCCGCGCGGCTGGCACGGATAGAGATTGATCTGGAGGCCATGAAGGTCACCAACCTGCGCATGCTTTTTCAGGCACAAAAGAACGGCGCACCGGGGCCGGAAAGCTCGATCCTGAAAATCAAAGGCACCGAGATCCGGCAGGCGATCAATGATCTGGCGCGGCGCGCGCTTGGCCCTGCTGCGGCTTTGCTTCCGGCCGACGACAACACCAACAATGCCGCTCTGGTGCCCGCCGATCATGCCCGCAACGCGGCACGCTATTTCAATAATCGCAAAATCTCGATTTATGGCGGATCCAACGAGATACAAAAAAACATCCTTACCAAAGCATTGCTGGGACTGTGACACATGGATTTTGACCTGACCGACGACCGCCGGATGCTGAATGATACCTTGAACAGATATCTGGAGGCGCAATACCCGTTGTCCGCGCGCAATGCCGTGGCCTATCAGGCGCCCTTTCATGACCCCAATAAATGGAGTGCGATGGCACAGTTGGGGGTGCTTTATGCGCTGGCTGACGCAGCGTCGGGCGGGATGGGCGGCACCGGGTTTGACATCACCACCTTGTTCGAACCGTTGGGCCGCACGCTTTGTCCCGAACCGTTTCTTGCCGCGCTTCTGGCAGCACGCCTGCTTGCATCGGCCGGTCAGCCGCTTGAGGATTTGTTGTCGGGTCAGGTGACCTATGCGGTTGGATATGATGAACCCGATATGCGCGGGGCGCTGGAGGATCTGCAAACACTGGCGATTTCAGACCCGCAGGGATGGCACCTTACGGGGCGCAAGTCGGTCGTTTACGGTGCGGGCGTGGCCGGGCGTCTTTTGATCGTTGCGCGCCTTCCGGATGGGTTGCCCGGTCTGTTCGAGATGGCCGCAGGTTGCGCACAGATCACGCCCTTTGGCATGATCGACGGGGGGGCTGCGGGCGAGGTATTTCTAGAGGCAAGCCCCGCCACGCTGATCTTGCGCGATGCCCGCGCGGCCCTTGCCGATGCGTTGGATGCGGGAGCTTTGGCCCTGTGTGCCGAAGCTTTAGGTGCGATGGATGTCACGGCGCTGACTGTGCTGGAGTATCTGAAAACCCGTAAACAATTCGGCCGGCGCATCGGCGATTTTCAAGCCTTGCAGCACCGGATGGTCGATCTGATGGCACAGATCGAACAGGCCCGTTCCATCACGATTTTCGCTGCCAGCCGCATGGGCACCGGTGATCAGTCGCGCGCCGTCTCGATGGCCAAAACTCTGATTGGACAAACGGCACGACAGGTCGCCGAAGAGGCTATCCAGATGCAGGGCGGCATCGCCATGACGTGGGAGCATGAAACCTCCCACTTTGCCAAGCGGCTGGTCATGATCGATCACCAACTTGGCGACACCGATCAACATCTCGCCCGCGTCATAGCCGGCCTGCAAGCCCCCTCGGGCTAGGTCCGGTAGCGGAACGTGCCGCTTCCTGTGGCAATTTTTTCGCCTGTCGGATCCGTGATTTCGGCCTCTGAAAAAAACGTGCGCCGCCCGCCACCAATCAAACGGGCGTCGCAAATCAGGCTATCGCCCTTGGGCCGTGACAGGAAATTCGTCGTCAACGAGAGCGTCATGGCATATTGTTTGCGGTCCGGATCGCCGGTAAAACAGCCCGAATACCCCATGACCGTATCTATCAACGTCGCATAGATGCCCCCATGCGGGATGCCATAGCGATTCATCAAAAACGGCTGCAACGGCAGCTCGAACCGGGCATGACCCTCGCTCCACGCGACCATCCGGAAGCCAAGGTGGGATTGTAGCGCATAAGGCGCTTCGATCAGTTCTGGGTCCAAAGTCACGGTATTTTCCTTATTTTGCGCCGTATGCGACGCGCGTTAAATCGCGGTCAAGCCACCATCAATGGCAATGGCCTGCCCGGTCATAAAGCTGTTTTCAGCGCCGCACATCCACACCATGGCCTGCACGATCTCGTCAGTTCGCGCAACCCGCGCCATAGGGACCCGCACACCGATATGAGCCGCTGCAACGGCTCTGGTGCTTTTGTCTCGCTCCGCGATCTGGTCGGCCATCGCATCGAACAACGGCGTTGCCGTAAAGGACGGGCAAAGCGCGTTGACCCTGATGCCGCTGCGGGCAGTCTCGTCGGCGGCCGCACGTGTCAGACCGATAACTGCGTGCTTTGAGGCCGCATAGGCCGCCATGTGCCCGGCCCCGACCAAGCCTGCCGCCGAAGCAATATTCAGGATCACGCCTTTTTTTCGTGCCAGCATCGGCGGCAATTGCGCCTGCATACCAAGGAAAACCCCGCGCACATTCACTGCCATCACAGCGTCGAACTCTTCTACCGGTATCTGCTGCAACGGCCTGAGCACCTGCGCAATGCCGGCATTGTTTATCGCCACGTCAAGCACCCCGAATGCGGCAAGCGTTCGGGTTATGAACTGTTGCATTCCAAGTGGATCGGTCACATCGACCGTCTCGTAAAAGACCTGCGCCCCACCCTCGCGCAGGCGGCGGGCCACCTCGTCAAGCTTTTGAGTCGACACATCACACAGCGCCAGTGTCGCCCCCTCCAACGCAAAACGCGCCGCAGCCGCCGCGCCAAGCCCGCTTGCCGCCCCCGTTATCAAAACCACCTGTCCGGCAAACCGCGGCCTATCCATCGGCAGCCGCCTGTAACCCTTGTGCTGCGAAATCCGGCACCAAGGCCCCCATCGCAAGGCCATGCGCCGGGTTCGAGGCATTGCCCGACAGCGCGCGCTTTTTGACCCCCTGAAGAATGGCCGCCATCCGAAAGAAGCAAAACGCAAGGTAGAAGTTGAAATGCGCAATACGCTCAAATCCCATATGCGCGCAGTAACCCGCGATAAAATCCGCGTCCGACGGCAAATTTAGCGCCGCACGATCAAGCCCCGCCATCCCGCGCCCCGCCTGTCCGGTGGGCATCCGCCATTGCATGATCAAGGCCGCCAGATCGGCAAACGGGTGGCCGATGGTCGATAATTCCCAGTCAAGCACTGCAACAATCCGTGCGGCATCGGGGGCAAACAACAAATTATCCAGACGGTAATCGCCATGCACAAGCGTGCGCCGTCCGTCGTCGTCGGGTATCGCCTGTTCAAGCCAGTCAATCAACGTGTCCATCTCGGGCAGCGTTTCGGTCTGCGAGGCGCGGTATTGCTGTGTCCAACGGCTCATCTGACGCGCGTAATAATTGCCCTTTGGCCCGTATTCCGACAGGTCTGTCCAATTAAGGTCGACCGAATGGATCGCTGCCAGAACGCGATTGACCTCCGAAAAGATCGCAGGGCGTTCCTTGTGCGGCACAGCCTCAAGATCCGGCGCGACAAAAACCCGCCCCGCGACATACTCCATCACATAGAAGACCGAACCGGTGACACTGTCGTCTTCACACAGCGCAAGCATTTTCGCCACCGGCACACCGCTGTCGGCCAACGCCCGTTGTACCCGGAATTCACGGTCGACCGCATGGGCAGATTTCAGCAAGACACCCGGCGGCTTGCGCCGCAGCACAAAGCGCGCGCCAGTATTGCTGTGCAACAAGAACGTCGGGTTCGATTGTCCCTGCGCGAACTTCTCGGCACGCAAAGGACCATGAAACCCTGCGACATTGGCCTCAAGCCAGCGCGCAACCGCCGGTTCATCCAAATGGCTTGCATCACGCATCACACCAGCCCCTTTTGTCGAGACAGCCGATGACCAGCCCACATCACCAATCTTTCCCGACAGTTCTGCGGTATCCGCCGCCCGAGCCGCACAAGGGCCGGTGTGGCCCGCCTCATGTGGCGCGACCAGACCGGTAAACACCCGCAACACCAAAAAATGGCCCCTGCGCGCGCGGCCCGTTCAAAAGCCCCCTTAACGTCAAGACAAAACCTCGAACAGGCCCGCCGCCCCCATGCCGCCCCCCACACACATGGTACACACGACATATTTTGCCCCACGTCTGCGCCCTTCGATCAAGGCATGCCCCACCATCCGCGCGCCCGACATTCCATACGGATGCCCGACCGAAATCGCGCCACCGTTTACATTCAAAAGCGCATCCGGAATGCCAAGCCGATCGCGACAATAAAGAACCTGCACGGCAAAGGCCTCGTTGAGTTCCCACAACCCGATATCGTCCATCGAAAGTCCGTGCTGCGCCAAAAGTCTGGGCACGGCAAAGACAGGGCCGATGCCCATTTCATCCGGTGCACATCCCACCACAGCCATGCCGACATACCGGCCAAGCGGGGTCAGCCCACGGCGCTCTGCCTCGGCCTGTTCCATCAGAACACTGGCAGAGGCGCCATCCGAAAGCTGGCTGGCATTGCCCGCAGTGACGCAGACCCCTTGGGCAATCTGAAGCCCGTCGCGTTGCACCGGTGCCAGCGCCTCAAGCCCTTCAAGGGTGGTACCGGGGCGGTTGCCCTCGTCTTTGCTCAGGGTAAGCGTGCGCATTTCGTCCGGCGCGCCGTTGCGGCCAACACTCTTCATGATGCTCTGCATGGGGGCGATTTCGTCGTCAAAGGCGCCTGCGGCCTGTGCCGCTGCGGTACGCTGTTGTGATCTCAGAGCATAGGCGTCTTGAGCCGCACGCGAGATACCATAACGCGCCGCAACGATTTCGGCGGTTTCCAGCATTGTCATGTAAATGGCCGGATGTGCCGCCGTGAGGGCGGCATCGGTGGCACGGTACAAATTGTGATGTGCGTTTTGCACAAGGCTGATGGATTCAACACCGCCCCCGATAGCCACCTGCATCCCCTCGTGCATGATCTGGCGCGCAGCCACGGCAATCGCCATCATGCCACTGGCACATTGCCGGTCCACCGACATGCCCGCAACCGATACAGGCAGTCCCGCCGTGAGGGCCGCCTGACGGGCAATGTTCATCCCGCTGGTGCCTTGTTGCATGGCCGCCCCGAGGATCACATCCTCGACCGCGTCCCCTTCGATACCTGCGCGTGCGACGGC
>JBLIFE010000077.1:0-8506 GCA_047633515.1 Paracoccaceae bacterium
CCCCGAAGGGCAGAATGGCAATCTGCCACTTCGTGCCCCGCTTGTCCGTGCGCGAATAAATTACCGGACCAAACCCGAGCGAGAAAACCTCGGCGTGGATCCCCGACCACCGCCCGACGATGTAGTGTCCGTATTCGTGCACCGCGACGATCACCGACAACGCCACAACAAACGCCGCAAAAGTATAGATCACCCCTCCGAAAGAAGGGATCAGCCCGACTACATCCATACTTAACCTGCCTTGCGTCGTTTGGTTATGGCATCAGATGCCCTTGCTCTTGCAACTTGGTCCGCCTGGGTCACCGTATCAAGGTCAAGGTGATCACAATTTAGTCCGTCCTTGGCCAGCATCGCCTCGAGAGTGTCTTCCACGACGGCCGCCATCTCGAGAAATCCGATCTCCGAGGCGATGAACGCGTCCAGTGCCCGCTCTTTTGCGGCGTTGAAAACCGCGCCGGACAAGCCACCGATGCGCATCACATCCCGTGCAAGCCTGAGGGCCGGCCAACGGATATCGCACGGCGCACGGAAAGAAAGCGTTGCGATTTGTGCCAGATCGAGACGCGCCACCGGCAGATCAAGCCGCTCTGGCCAGTGTAAGGCATAGCCGATTGCATGGCGCATGTCCGGCGGACCAACATGGGCCATCAACGCCCCGTCGCGAAATCCGACAAGCGCATGGATCAGCGATTCCGGATGGACAATCACTTCAATCATAGCCGGATCGACACCAAAAAACTCTTTGGTTTCAATAAGCTCCAAAGACTTGTTAAACATGGACGCACTATCGATCGTGATCCGCTGTCCCATATCCCAATTCGGATGGCTTGACGCCTCGGACAAGGATGCATGCGCCAACTGATCAAGCGGCCAGTCGCGAAACGCGCCGCCAGAGGCAGTTATGATAATGCGCTCGACCGCGGCCATATCTTCACCGACAAGCGCTTGAAAAACGGCGGAATGTTCGCTGTCAACGGGCAGGACGCGCGCACCATGTGCCCGCGCAGTTCCCATAAGCAAAGGCCCCGCCGTCACCAGAGATTCCTTGTTTGCCAACGCCAGACACGTGCCTTGCTCCAAGGCCGCCAGACCGGGCGGCAAGCCAGCCGCCCCGACAATCGCCGACATCACCCAGTCGGCCGGTCGCTGCGCCGCCTCGATCAGGGCCTGTTCACCTGCGGCCACCGCAACACCTGTTCCAGCCAAAAGATCGCTGAGCGCCTGATAACATTCGGGATAGGCCGTGACGGCCACTTCGGCCCTAAGCGAGATTGCCTGCGCGGCCAAACGCGCGATATTGCGTCCCCCGGTAAGAGCGACGACCTGATAAGCCTTTGGTGCGCGTTGGATAAGATCAACTGTATTTTCGCCAATCGATCCGGTAGATCCGAAAATCGAGACACGCCTCACAGGCGCACTTCCGGTACAACCACAACAAGCGCGGTCAGCAACATGAACAGCGATGCGCCAAGAAGCCCGTCGAACCGGTCAAACAGCCCACCGTGGCCCGGAATAAGGCCCGAGCTGTCCTTTACCCCGGTACGGCGTTTAACGGCACTTTCTGCAACATCGCCAAGCTGGCTGGCAAAACTGAGCAACGCCGAGATCCAGATCAGGTCGGTTCCAGCCGTGGTAAAGCCCAGAAACGCCCAGCCAACCAAAGCCGCCCCGATCCAGCCGGCAACAGTTCCTGACCAAGTCTTTTTGGGGCTGATCGCCGGCCAGAATTTCGGCCCGCCAATAATGCGTCCAGCAAAATATCCGGCAATATCCGTAACAACCACAACAAAGACCAACCAGAAAATCCAAGTGCCACCGTGAATTTCACGGAATGTCACAAGACCCCAGCCCGCAACGACGATTCCCAACGCATAAAGGAAAAACGTGATCTGCTCGCGTTTCGCCGTGACCGCTCCCAGAACAGCCGGCACAAACAACAACATCAGATACAGCCCACCGCCGGCCCCAAGCACGCCTGACAGCACACTGGCCGTCAAGGCCGCCAATAGCATGGCATAAGGGCCGTCGTCGGACCGGACCATGCGCGCAAGTTCCCAAACCATGACAGCGGTTACAAACACCGCCAACATCTGGAACCAGACCCCACCAAGCCGGATAGCAATAACGCCAACCACAACCATCGCCACACCCCAGATCGTTCGGGGGGCGAGATCATCCCATTGTGAACGCTTCGCGTCGACGTCAGGCACGGACCGCTCCAAACCGGCGCTCGCGCCGTCCGTAAGACGCGAGAACCTCTTGAAATTGCTCGGCCGTAAAATCAGGCCAGAGTGTGTCGATAAATTCGTATTCGGAATAAGCCGATTGCCACAAAAGAAAGTTCGAAATCCGTGCCTCGCCACTGGTGCGGATCACAAGGTCGGGATCGGGCAACATGCACGTGTCCAGAAAACCGGCCAATGTTCCCGCATCAACATCTTCGGCCCGCAAACGGCCATTTGCCACTTCGGTCGCCAGACGTTGGGTGGCGCGGGTCACCTCGTCGCGCCCGCCGTAATTCAGGGCAACGGTCAGATGAACAAGATCATTTTGCGCCGTAAGCGCCTCAAGGTTGTCCATCATCTGAACCAGCTTCCGGTCCAGCCTGACACGGTCACCGATAAACCGGACCCGTACGCCGTTTGACAACAGCTGTTGTGCCTCACGCTGGATATACCGCTTGAAAAGCAGCATAAGGCCCGAAACCTCGACCTGTGTCCGCTTCCAGTTCTCAGTGGAAAACGCAAAAATCGTGAGATATCTCACACCGAGGTCCGGACAGGCCTCTACGATCTCACGAACACGCCGCGCGCCGGCCTGATGGCCAAACAGGCGCGGCTTACCGCGCGACGTCGCCCAACGGCCGTTGCCATCCATGATTATGGCAACGTGTTCGGGTGTCGTCGCTCTGTTGTCCTTCGCGGCCATCCGGCCTCCTTGCGTTGCGCGGGGCGCGTTTTATTGCGGGAATGCTCCCGCTAGCAGAGCTTTTACAGCTTTTTGGTTAACCAAAAGCTGGCACTTTGTCTGATTTGATTACACCTGCATGATCTCGGTCTGCTTGCGCTCCAACGCCACATCGATAGTCGAGATTGCAGCATCTGTCAGGGTCTGGACCTCGTCAGACCAGATCTTGAGATCATCCTCTGACAGCCCGTTCACCTTTGCCTTTTTGAGCCTGTCCATGCCGTCGCGGCGCACATTGCGTACTGCGACCCGGGCGTGCTCGGTATAGTTTGCCGCCACCTTGGTCAATTCGCGGCGACGCTCTTCGTTGAGTTCGGGAATGGGCAGCCGGATAATCGTGCCGTCCACGACAGGATTGATCCCCAGGCCACTTTCGCGCAGGGCCTTTTCGACCTTGCTGACAAGACCTTTGTCCCAGATGTTGATTGTCAGCATCCGCGGCTCGGGCACATTGACCGTTCCGACCTGATTGATAGGCGTCGACGACCCGTAGGCGTCAACCATCACCGGATCCAGCATCGAAGCCGCCGCACGGCCCGTCCGCAAAGTCAGAAACTCGCTTTTCAACGAGGCCATAGCCCCGTCCATGCGGCGCTGAATGTCATCAAGGTCCAAGTCAAAATCGTCGTCGGCCATTATTCGCCCTTTTCGTACAAGTCAGGCAACAGGAACGCCCTGTTGTGATCGTCAATATCGTTTTTAGCGTTAAACACCGTCGATTGTGAAGGCATTAACTACGAATTTTTTGCTCAGGCCCAACCGAACATTTGCGCGCCCCGCAACAAAACCCAAAGCGTGACCCCAAGACCCCCCAGTTTTAAAAGGAGCCAAAGCCGCAGCATTTAGACGTCGTGAACACGGGTATAGGTTCCTTCGCCCGCCAGAATACCTCTGAAGCCGCCGGGCTCGTCCAGAGAGAAAACAATGATCGGCAGGTTGTTGTCGCGCGCCAGCGCAATCGCACTTGCGTCCATGACTTTAAGGTGCTTGGCAAGACAGTCGTCATAGCTGACAAAGTCATAGCGTACGGCGTCGGGGTTCAACAACGGGTCACTGTCATAGACACCGTCCACTTTCGTGCCCTTGAAGATCGCTTCGCAAGCCATTTCGTTGGCGCGCAGCGTGGCGGCGGTGTCGGTGGTGAAATACGGGTTGCCGGTGCCGGCTGCAAAGATGCAGACGCGCCCCTTTTCAAGATGCCGCACGGCGCGGCGGCGAATGTACGGCTCGCACACCTGATCCATCGGAATTGCGCTTATCGTGCGGGTAAAAACACCCAGCGATTCAAGGGCTGCTTGCACCGCAAGTGCATTCATCACCGTCGCCAGCATCCCCATGTAATCAGCGGTCGTACGCTCCATGCCCTGCGCGCTGCCCTGAAGGCCGCGAAAGATGTTGCCGCCCCCGATGACCATGCAAATCTCGACGCCCAAGTCATGAACCGATTTCACCTCGCGCGCGATCCGCTCGACCGTTGGCGGATGCAGGCCGTAGCCTTGATCGCCCATCAATGCCTCGCCGGATATCTTGAGCATAACCCGTTTATAGGTCGGCTTTGGTTGAACCTGCCCCTCGTCAAGCATATCGTTTGCCCTCGCACTGATTTTAAGATTGGGCGGACCATGTCGCAAATCGCTGCAAGGTTCAATGGGCAAGCGAATAGGATTGAAGACGAATGGACCTGTCATGGATCGATCGCGATCGCCCGGTTTTGATCGCCGGCCCCACAGCCAGCGGAAAGTCGGCCCTCGCCATGCACATCGCTGCGCGTCACGGAGGGGTGATCATCAATGCCGATGCGCTTCAGGTGTTCGCTAACTGGAGGCTCCTGACCGCTCGGCCCAGCCTTGCGGATGAAGCGGCCCTGCCCCACGCTCTTTATGGTCATGTGGGCCGGGAACAGATCTATTCGACCGGACACTGGTTGCGCGATGTGGCCCCGTTGCTTGCCGGTCCGTTGCGCCCGATCATTGTCGGAGGCACGGGCCTAAATTTTACCGCGTTGACGCAGGGGCTGGCACAAATCCCTGCTGTTCCCGCCGAAATCAGGAAACGCGCCGATGATATGTCTCTCGCGGCGCTTCTTGGCGCGCTTGACCCGGCCACCCGTGACAGTCTGGATGTGGCAAACCGCGCACGCGTGCAACGCGCATTCGAGGTCGCCACAGCGACAGGTCGCCCCTTGCGCGACTGGCAGGCGAACACCGGCCCCGCTCTTTTGCCGCTGGACCGGGCACAAGGCGTGGTTGTGAACGCACCACGCGACTGGTTGCTAAAGCGCATCGGGCAACGCTTTGACATGATGATTGCCAAAGGCGCGCTGGAGGAGGTGTCACGAAACCTTACCGGTCACGATCCGGTCTGGCCGTCCTCGAAGGCCATCGGCGTACCCGACCTGATCCGGCATCTGAACGGCGCCTGCACACTTGCGGCTGCACGAGAGGGCGCAATCATCGCCACACGGCAATACGCCAAACGTCAACGAACGTGGTTTCGTGCCCGAATGTCGGACTGGCGTGCACTTGACGGGACAACGCTTTCCTAGGTGCATTTCAGAGGGGTTTTTCAAGGGCATGCGTCCCTTTGACGTCAAGTATTTCCGGATGCACCTGAAAGTTTGCGGTTGCACAGGATTAAAATGTCGCTTCCAGTGCAATTGGGTCGTTTTCTGGACACTTTCCAGTTAAGCTATCACTGACGTTAGACGCAATGGTATGCCGGTTAGAAGCTTCAACCCGGCATATAGTTGCAGATTATAAGTTACCGATGACGGATTATTGCGCCCTAGATCGCAAAATCGGCCATCGGTTTGGTGTTATGTGTCACAGGGAGAAAATGATGATGCACACGATAAAAAATGAGCAGGCTGTTCACACCGCTGCAAAAATGTACGCCACCGAATACAAGGCGGGCCTTTTGGATCGCCGCGAGTTTCTTGGCCGCGCTTGTGCGTTGGGGATGACAGCTACGGCCGCCTATGGCCTGATCGGTGTCGCACAGCCCGCGCAGGCCGCAGGTCATATTGCCACCGGTGGTACCTTGCGCATCCAGCAAGAAGTCCGCGCCCTGAAAGATCCACGGACTTATGACTGGTCGCAGATCGCGAATTTTTCGCGTGGCTGGCTGGAATACCTGATCCGTATCAACAGCGACGGCTCCTTCGAGGGGCGCCTGCTGGAAAGCTGGTCGGTCAACGAGGATGCAACCGAATATACGCTGTTTGTCCGCAAGGGCGTGACATGGAACAACGGCGAAGCGTTTACCGCAGAAGATGTCGCGCGCAATGTTGCGGGCTGGTGTGACACAACGCTCGAGGGCAACTCGATGGCGTCCCGCATGAGCTCGCTGGTTGACAGCGAAACCGGTCAGGCGCGTGAAGGCGCGATCATGGTCGTTGACGCGCATACCGTCAAACTCACTCCCTCGCAGCCCGATATCACGTTGATCCCGGGCATGGGTGACTATCCTGCTGCAATCACGCACTCAAGCCACACCGCCGACACAATGCTGAGCAATCCCGTTGGCACCGGCCCGTTCCTGCCCGAGAGCCTCGAAGTGGGGGTCAAAGGCGTACTTGTCAAAAACACCGATCACACATGGTGGGGCGAAGGGGCTTACCTTGACCGGATCGAATACGTTGACTTCGGAACAGATTACTCTTCCATCGCGGCAGGTGCCGAAGCCGACGAGTTCGACATGACCTACCGGATGGACGGTGAATTTATCGAAATCTTCGATACATTCGACGGCTGGGTGAAGTCATCGACAGCAACGGCCAACACCATCGTCATCCGGCCCAACCAGCTTGCCGAAGTCGACGGCATCAAGCCTTATGCCGACAAGCGCGTGCGGCAGGCTTTGGCCATGGCAGTTGATAATGCCATCTGCCTCGAGCTTGGCTTCAACAACAACGGCGTCGTCGCCGAGAACCACCATGTCTCGAAACTGCACCCCGAGTATGCACAGCTGCCACCACAAAAGGTAGATCCCGCCGGTGCAAAGGCCCTGATGGAAGAAGCCGGAATGGCCGATTTCGAGCATGAACTGACCTCGATCGACGATGACTGGCGCAAGAACACGACAGATGCAGTCGCGGCACAATTGCGCGATGCCGGCATCAAGGTGAAGCGGACGATCCTGCCCGGAAGCACCTTCTGGAACGATTGGGTCAAGTATCCGTTCAGCTCCACAAACTGGAACCAGCGTCCTTTGGGTGTCCAGATTCTGGCACTTGCCTACAAATCGGGCGAAGCATGGAACGAGGCAGGCTTTGCCAATGCCGAGTTTGACAGCTTGCTGGCCGAAGCCTCCGCGATTGCCGACGCCGACACGCGCCGCGTGATCATGGCCAAACTTGAAGCCATCATGCAAGACGAAGGCGTGATCATCCAACCCTACTGGCAGTCGTTGAACCGGCACCACAAGGTGAACATCATGGGTGCCGAAATGCACCCCAGCTTTGAAATCCACGTAGACCGGCTTGGTTACTCGGCCTAAGTTCCAGCAAAAGGCCACCCATCACTTTGGGTGGCCTTTTCGCTTCGGATTCAAGGAATTCGGGATCCGCAAAACAGGGCAGCAAGTGCAAATAATAGCGCGGCCAGAATAACGTCTGATAACAGGGGAACCCATGGCACTCTTTATGCTCCGGCGCATAGGACTGATGATCCTGACGGCTTTATGCCTGACATTCATCGTATTCTTTCTTACCAATCTGTATCCCAACCTTGAAAAGCTGGCAAAATCCGAGGGCAACCAACGGATGACCGACGTACAGGTCGAAAGCTGGCTCGACAGAAACGGATACCTCGAACCCTTGCCAGTCAAATACGGTCAGTGGCTTGGTGTTTTTCCGGGCTTTGTCGGGGAGTCCAATGACGGACGGGTCATCGGTAAATGCATCGAGGGCGGCATGGATCCTGCGGTTGCACCAAAGTTTTGTGGTGTACTACAAGGAAACTGGGGGCAATCGACCGTCTCCAAGGAGCCGGTCATCGATGTCGTTATGCGTCGTCTTGGGTTGACGGGGTGGTTGATGCTGTGGGTCATGATCGTGATGGTGCCCACCGCTTTGGTCATCGGTGTTCTGGCGGGCATGCGAGAGGGATCAAAACTGGACCGTTCGCTTTCTACGATTTCAATCGTGTCGACGGCCACGCCGGAATATGTCTCGGGAGTTCTGTTTATTGCGGTTTTCGCATCCTCGGCTGTTGGATTGAAATGGTTCAAGGGCTCGGCGTCATCCGCTATGGATGACATCACCTTCGCCAATTTCACGCTGCCCGTGATGACGATCGCACTTTACGGCATCGGCTACATTGCCCGGATGACGCGCGCGTCGATGGCAGAGGTGATGACATCGCAATATATTCGCACTGCAAGGCTCAAGGGCCAGAGCTTTGGGAAAATTGTTGTGAAACATGCCTTGCGAAATGCGCTGATCGCGCCCTTCACCGTCATTATGTTGCAGTTTCCATGGTTGCTGAACGGCGTCGTGATTGTTGAAACCCTGTTCAACTACAAGGGCTTCGGATGGACG
>JBLIFE010000078.1:0-8503 GCA_047633515.1 Paracoccaceae bacterium
TGTCGGGTTTCGTGACATCCAGCGTGGCGAGTTCACTGCCGTGTGACGGGGTGCGGGCTGTCCCGACCGTTTTGCCGTTTGCAGACAATTGCGCGTAAAGGGCTGCACCGATACCGCGGTTGGCGCCTGTTACCAAAGAAAGTGTCATGCTCAGTTCGCCTTGCGTTTGGGAATGAAGGGAAGGGGTGCGATTTGAATGCCTTCCTCGATCAATTTTTTTGCCTCGTCAAGTCGGGCTTCTCCGAAAATTGCGCGCGCGGGGGCATCGCCGTCGTGCATCGCGCGCGCTTCGGCAGCGAACGAGGATCCGACGTATTCACAGTTTTGCTCGATTTTTTTGCGCAGTTCGGCAACCGCGCGCTCGGCGGGAGTCGAGGGGACGGATAATGTCGGTTTGGATGTATCGGAGGATGCAGGCGCGGGGGTATGGGTGCCTTGTGCGACCTCGGTGGTAATACCGTCCTGAGACGCGCTAAGGCGCGGTGTCATTATAGCCTTTTGAACAGTCGGGCTGCCGCAGATGGCACAGGTCAAATGCCCCGTGCGCGCAAGAGTGTCAAAGGCCCCCGCCGACGCAAACCAGCTGTCGAACGCATGCCCCTGATCGCATTTCAATCGATAGGTAATCATGCGCGCTGGCCTATCTGATTTGATCGCAGATCACGCACCGGTCACCTGCCTGCTTTTGGAGTAGGGGGGGCCGTGAAGTTTGCAAGGATCGCCCGCAACTCGGGTTCGGCAACTTTTTTCGCCGCTTTTTGCGGAGTGAACCACCTGCGGGTGCGTTCGGTTTTTTCGGGAAAGTTGTTTTTCAGGTCACTGACCAAGATCGGAAAGAGCGCCACGACACAGGGCAATGAGCTTTCCTCGGTCAGAACCTTTTCATAGCTGTAAAGCCCGACGCAGTTTTCAAAGGTCCTGCCTTTTACACCGGCCTCTTCCCATGCTTCTTTAGCCGCAGATTGCGCAGGGGTCAGCCCGTTGGCAGGCCAGCCCTTAGGCACGATCCAACGCTTGCTGCTCCGGCTTGTGACAAGCAGGATCTGGGTTTCACCTTTTAGTATGCGATAGCAAAGTGCAGCGAACTGTGTGCGTATTTCACGCTTGCCGCCTTTGGTGACAACCATTGGTATTTGTATGGCCTGTGTCAGCTTGATTGCTCCGGAAAATATGGTTTGCCTGTCAACTGGTGTTTAGCGCGGATAGCATAGCAGCGGGGTCGGCAAAGGCAAACCGGCCTTCCTCGGCGTCTGTCCTTTCGGTAGTCTAGCGCTAAATAAAACGAATTACATGATTTCCAAGTTAGGGAGCGGTAAATATGTCTTTTTCCAGCGCTTTGCGTGTCGTTATGGCCGCTGTTTCGGGCATTTTGGCGGTAGGATGGGCATTTCCGTCTGTCGCCGAAGGCGATTTAAAGCCGGTGCTCCCGATGACAGAGATAACATTTGCCTCTATTGATGGGGGAACTCTGCCATTAGGGGACTGGCTGGGTCGTCCTGTTCTGGTTGTGAACACTGCGTCAAGATGTGCATTCACCCGGCAATATAGCGACCTTCAGGCGCTTTATGACCGCTACCGCGCGCGCGGGCTTGTGGTGCTGGCTGTGCCATCGGATGATTTCCGCCAGGAGCTTGGAACAGATGCCGAGGTCAAAGAGTTTTGTGAGCTGAACTACGATCTTGATCTGCCGATGTCCGAGATTACCCACGTTGTCGGCCCCGCTGCACACCCGTTTTATCAGCAGGTGGCACAAGTTTCGGGGTTCACGCCGCGTTGGAACTTCAACAAGATCCTGATCGGCCCTCGGGGCGATATCATTGCGACTTATGGCGCGACACTGCGTCCGACCGCGCGCAAGTTAACGCGCGCGGTAGAGGCTGCTTTGACACAATGAGCCGTCTCGCGTGATTTTGCACAGGTCGGCCGCGGGTCTGAAGGGGGCCTTTTGATGCTCGACAAACCTGTTTTCCTTGGAAACTCTATTTATCGCAAATCAAGTTACGGCGGGTTGCATCCGCTGCGGGTGCCGCGCGTCTCGACGGTGATGGATCTGTCGCGGGCTCTGGGGTGGCTGGACGATGCGCAATACCGCACGAGCCCGCGGGCCAAGCCGGCAGCACTCAGAATCTGGCACGACGACGCCTATCTTGAGGCGTTGCAACAGGCCGAGCACGATCTGGAGGTTTCGCAGCAGGTGCGCGAGCGGTTCAACCTCGGGACGGCATCGAACCCGGTCTATGGCGAGGTGTTCCGCCGCCCTGCGACCGCGGCAGGCGGGTCCTTGATGGCCGGAGAGATGTTGCGCGGGGGAGGCGTGATTTACCACCCCGCAGGCGGGACACATCACGGGTTGCCGGGGCGTGCGAACGGGTTTTGCTATCTCAACGATCCGGTGCTGGCGATGTTGTCGCTGCGTCGGATGGGGGTTCGACGGATTGTGTATGTCGATATCGATGCGCATCATCCCGACGGGGTCGAGGTCGGGTTTCACGGCGATCCTGATATGTTGATGATCTCTGTGCACGAAGAAAACCGCTGGCCGCGCACCGGGGCGCTGCACGACACCGCGGGGGGATCGGCGGTGAACCTTCCGGTGCCGCGCGGGATGAATGACACCGAAATGGCGTTGATCCGTGACGATCTGATTGTGCCGCTAATCGAGGCCCACGCCCCCGAGGCGATCGTGCTGCAATGCGGGGCGGATGCGGTCGAAGAAGACCCGCTTTCGGGGCTGAGCCTGTCGAACAACGCCCATTGGGAGATCGTAGCGGCCCTGCGTCCGATGTCGACGCGGTATCTTGTGCTGGGGGGGGGCGGGTACAACCCCTGGTCGGTGGGGCGTCTTTGGACAGGGGTCTGGGCGGTTCTGGCAGGCAAGGAAATCCCGGACCGGTTGCCCAAAGAGGCAGAGGAGGTGTTGCGCGCGTTGGAGTGGCGAGGCAACAGCCGCGCGAAATCACCGCCCGATCATTGGTTTACCACGCTACGCGATACTCCGCGTCCCGGGCCGGTGCGGGCCATTCTGCGCGACCGGATCGACACGCTCAGGGCGCGGCGGGGCTTGCACTGATGGCTCTGGCCTGTTGTGCCCTGGTCCCTGCGCCTTGTAGAGTTTGTGCGGTTTTTCGGGTGACCGCAGGGCTGGTAGGGTACCTGCCCTGCGTGATGTGCCCTTGCGTGATATCGGCCTAGACGAGGGTCGCCTCCGTTGCTGCTTCGAACTCTGCCTGGGTTACACCGTCTGCCAGCTCCACTAGCCGCAAACCGCCCTCGACCACATCCATCACACCAAGGTTCGTGATGATCCGGTCCACGACCGCCGTGCCCGTCAGCGGCAGCGTGCATGCCTTAAGAACCTTCGACACGCCAGCTTTGTTCGTGTGGTCCATGACCACAACAACACGTCCGACACCGGCCACAAGATCCATTGCGCCGCCCATCCCCTTGACCAGCTTGCCCGGAATCATCCAGTTGGCCAGATCACCGTTTTCGGCTACTTCCATCGCACCGAGGATCGCCATGGCAATTTTGCCACCGCGGATCATGCCGAAACTTGCCGCGCTGTCGAAATAGGCGGTCTGGGGCAACTCGGTGATGGTCTGCTTACCGGCATTGATCAGGTCGGGGTCAATTTCGGTCTCGGTCGGGAAGGGGCCCATACCCAGCATCCCGTTTTCCGATTGCAGCGTGACTTCGATGCCTTCGGGGATATAGTTGCTGACCAAGGTCGGAATGCCGATGCCAAGGTTCACATACCAGCCGTCTTGAAGCTCTTTGGCGGCACGCGCCGCCATCTGATTACGATCCCACATGGTTTTGCTCCTTATGACGCGCGAATGGTGCGTTGTTCGATACGCTTTTCATGGGCGCCCTGAACGATGCGGTGCACATAAATGCCGGGCAAGTGAATGCCATCGGGGTCGAGGCTGCCTGTCGGGACGATTTCCTCGACCTCGGCGATGCAGATCTTGCCGCACATGGCGGCAGGCGGGTTGAAATTGCGCGCGGTTTTGCGGAACACCAGATTGCCTGTCGCATCGGCTTTCCACGCCTTCACGATCGAGATGTCGGCAACAATGCCTTCCTCGAGGATATAGGTCTGTCCGTTGAAATCTTTGTGCTCTTTGCCGTCGGCGATCACCGTGCCAACGCCGGTTTTTGTGTAAAATCCGGGAATGCCGCAGCCACCGGCGCGCATCCGTTCTGCCAAAGTGCCTTGTGGGTTGAATTCAAGTTCAAGCTCACCGGAAAGATATTGGCGCATGAATTCGGCATTCTCGCCAACATAAGACGAGATCATCCGCTTGACCTGCTTGGTCTGCAACAAAACACCAAGGCCGAAGTCATCGACACCTGCATTATTGGAGGCAACGGTCAAATTTTTTGTTCCAGCTTGCTTGATCGCCTCGATCAGCAGTTCGGGAATGCCGCACAAACCGAAACCGCCCGCTGCAATCAGCATTCCGTCGAAAAGAACATCGTCCAGCGCCTCTGACGCCGAGCCGTAAACTTTTTTCATCCTTGCCCCCTTGAGACCCATGTTTACCGGTCGTTCTGCCGCACGAGCCAGCCGAAGTCAACGCGCCCCCCGCGCCATAAAAGCACGAGAGGCGGGCGTCATATTCTTATTCCTGAGGCGTGGAATCCGGTTTGGCTGCCGCTTTGCGCGGTGCGGCTTTTTTGGCCGCAGGTTTTTTCGCAGCTGGTTTCTTGGCTGCGGTCTTGGCCACAGTTTTTGCCGCAGTTTTGGTCGCCGCTTTTGCCGCCGGTTTCTTTGCGGGTTTTTTGGCTGGTGCCTTGCGTTTTGGCGCTGATTTGCCAGCCTTTTCGGCGATCAACTCCAAAGCCTGCTCCAGTGTCAGCGCCTCGGGTTCGATGTCTTTCGGCAAGGTCGCATTCACCTTTTCCCACTTCACGTATGGGCCGTATCGCCCCTTCATGACCGCGATGGCACCCCCGTTTTGAGGGTGCTCTCCGAGTTCTTTCAGTGGCTCGGCAGGGGCGTTGCGCCCGCGCGCGGGCTTGGAGGCCAGTACCTCGACCGCGCGGTTCATGCCAATGGTAAAGACTTCCTCGATGTCGGGCAAAGGTGCGGTCGATCCGCCACGCCCGGTGTCGACATTGTGCTTCAGATACGGGCCATAGCGCCCGATTGTCGCCCAGATCATCACGCCGCCTTCGGGATGCGGGCCGATGAGGCGGGGCAGGGCCAGCAGCATCAGCGCCTTTTCCAGGTCGGTTTCTTCGGGTGGCCAGTCTTTGGGGATGGATTGGCGCGGTGGCTTCTTGTTTTCTTCGGTAACGGGGCCGCGTTGAACGTAGGGGCCGAAACGGCCCTTGAAGGCGCGGATCTCGTCATCTTGATCCGTGCCCAGCAATTTGCCTTCGGGGGGGATGCCGCCGTCGTCTTCGTCGCCCTCGACTGGTGGGCCGAACGCACGGGTATAGCGACATTCGGGATAATTCGAGCAACCTATGAAGGCTCCGCCCGACCGTGCCGTGCGCATTGACAGGCGCCCGATTTCGCAATTCGGACACAGGCGCGGGTCTGATCCGTCCTCTTTGGCAGGGAACAGATGCGGCTCCAAAACCTCGTTGATCTTTTCGAGCACTTCAGTGATGCGCAACTCGGAGGTCTCGGCGATGGCAGCCGAGAAATCTGTCCAGAAGCGGGCCAGCACGTCTTTGTAATTAGCCTTGCCCGCCGAGACGTGGTCCAGTTCTTCTTCCAGACCAGCGGTGAAATTATAGCCCACGTATTGACGGAAATAATTGGACAGAAAAGCAATGACCAAACGGCCTTTATCTTCTGGTATCAGCCGGTTCTTGTCTTTTCGAACGTATTCCCGGTCCTGGATCGTGGTGACGATCGAGGCATAGGTCGAAGGGCGTCCGATGCCCAGCTCCTCCATCCGTTTGACCAGCGTGGCCTCGGTATAACGCGGCGGAGGCTGGGTGAACGATTGCAGGCCCAGCACAGCGGCATCTGCTGACAGGATGGCGGCCTTGTTCAGGCGCAGCCCGCTGCTGCTGACCTCCAGCACGTTGTCGGATTTGCCGCTGGCCTTGGTGTAATCGGCCTCAAAGGCCCCCCCCGCCAGTTTGGCCGGCTCGCCTTGGGTGATCTTTGGCAGGCGGCTTTCGTTTTCGTCGCCCGACACATCGTCGCGCCCCTCTTCGTAGACTTTCATGAAGCCGTCGAACAAGACAACCTGACCGGTCGCGCGCAAAACCACCTGCCCATCGGCAGAGCCGACATCCACGGTTGTCCGTTCAAGTCGGGCGGCCTCCATCTGACTGGCAAGCGTGCGCTTCCAGATCAGATCGTACAGCTTGCGCTGGTCGGGATCCGACAGTTTGACATCCGAGGCATCAGCCGACAGCTCTGTCGGACGAATACATTCGTGCGCCTCTTGGGCATTTTTGGCCTTGTTCTTGTACATCCGCGGGCTGGACGGGACATATTCGGCACCGTACCGGGCTTTGATCGCGTCGCGCGCGGCATGCACGGCTTCGGGGGCCATGTCGATGCCATCGGTCCGCATGTAGGTGATGTGCCCGGCCTCATAGAGGCGCTGTGCGTTGCTCATGGTCTGGCGCGCGCCCATGCCGAACTTGCGGCTGGCTTCTTGCTGCAGGGTCGAGGTCATGAACGGGGCCGAGGGGTTGCGGTTTGCCGGCTTGGCCTCAACGGATGTCACGCTCAGGGCGCGGGTGGTCACGGCCTGAACGGCCAGTTCGGCGGAAGTGGCATTGGCCAGATCGAACCGGTCAAGCTTTTGGCCGCCCAGAACCGTCAGGCGCGCCTCGAAGGTCTGGCCCCGCGGAGTTTCGAGCATCGCCTTGACGCTCCAGTATTCGCGAGGCTTGAAGGCCTCTATCTCCATCTCGCGCTCGACGATGATCCGGAGGCTGACCGACTGAACCCGCCCTGCCGATTTCGCGCCGGGCAGTTTGCGCCACAAGACCGGGCTCAGGTTGAAACCTACCAGATAGTCAAGCGCACGCCGCGCGAGATAGGCCTCGACCAGTTCCATGTCGACCTGACGCGGGTTTTTCATGGCCTCGGTGACGGCGGTTTTGGTGATCGCGTTGAAAACGACGCGGCTGACGGGGGTCGACTTTTTGATTGCCTTGCGGCTGCGCAATGTTTCTTCAAGGTGCCAACTGATCGCCTCTCCCTCGCGGTCGGGGTCGGTTGCGAGGATCAGTTCATTGTCGTCCTTGAGAGCGTCAACAATGGCTTTGACGTGCTTGCGGCTTTCGGCGGAAACCTCCCATTTCATCTCGAATTCGTTATCTGTGTCGACCGAGCCGTCCTTTGGGGGGAGGTCGCGGACGTGTCCATAAGAAGCAAGAACGGTATAGTTGCTGCCCAGATACTTGTTGATTGTCTTGGCCTTGGCAGGCGATTCGACGACAACGACCGGCATGGTTTTCCTTCCAAGGATGTTCGAAACTTCGAGTCGGCGCAACATTGGTGCCTCTTGAAGGCTTGTCAATGCGTCGATTCTGCGATTGCGAGAACGTGCTGTTTTTTTACGGCTGGCGTTTATGATCGTAGCACACGACCGATCAGGCCACCTGCGTGGCGTTCGATCGCGCCATCAAGTTCTAGCATCAAAAGATCGTGGGCTGCGTCGGCCGGAGAAATGTCGAGGTCGCGCAGCAACTGGTCTTCGGCGACCGGGGTTGTGTCCAGAAGGTCGAGTATGCGTTGCGGTAAATCGCTAGAGGAAGCGGTTCGCCCGTTTTTTGGCCCGTTTTTTGGCCCGTTTTTTGGAACGTCGGTGGGGGGGGCGTATGTTTGGCGAGCGTTCAAGGTTTGCGGCACGTCAAGTTCGGCCATCGACACCATCGGGGCAATCGCCTCTATCACGTCTGCGGCCCCGCGTATCAAAAGGGCACCGTCGCGGATCAGCATGTTTCCCCCGGCGGCACGGGCCTCAAAAGGATGCCCGGGAACAGCGAACACATCGCGCCCCTGATCAAGGGCATTGCGCGCGGTAATCAAGCTTCCCGAGCGCGCGGCGGCTTCAACCACAACGACAGCTTGAGCAAGCCCCGAAATGATTCGATTGCGCTTGGGAAAGTGGCGGGCCTGCGGCGCAAGCCCGGGGGGCAGTTCGGACACGATGAGGCCCTGTTCGGCAATTTGTCCGGTAAGCAGTTTGTTTTCCGAGGGATAGACGACATCGACGCCGCCCGCGACCACGGCGATTGTTCCTGTCGCGAGGGCGGCTTCGTGAACGATCTTGTCGATGCCCCGTGCCAGGCCGGAGATAATGACAAACCCAGCCGCGCCCAGATCAGCTGAGAGTTTGCGCGCCATCCTGCCGCCAACGCTTGAGGCATTGCGGGCACCGACAAGCGCAATTGCGGGCCGGCTCAGTAAGGTGATGTCGCCGCGTGCCCACAAAACCGGCGGGCAGTCGGGAATATCCATCAAGGCTTTCGGATACTGGGAACTGCCGAAAAACACGGGCACCGCTCCGGCGCGAAA
>JBLIFE010000079.1:0-8496 GCA_047633515.1 Paracoccaceae bacterium
CCAAGGGGCGTCTTTGGAATTGGCGGTCATAGAGGCTGCTCCTGAAAAACTTGAAACATTCGTTCACAAAAACCGAGATAAACGAAACTTTCGACAAGTGTCAACGTGCTGCACTGCAGCAACCTCCAGTTATCTACAACAGGCGACCTTTGCTTTACCCGCCGAGGCTTTGCTGCCATTGGTGGGCTATGGCGCAAAGTATTGAATTGCCACTTTGGCTTATTGTTATTCTGGTCGCGACGACGTTCGTCAGCGTCCTGAATTCAGTTTTGCTACCATCGGTTCGCTGGTTTTTCCGAAAACGGCTTGAGCGGGCTGTTATGCGCCTGAACGCGCGGCTGGAGCGGCCGATCCAGCCATTCAAACTGGCCCGCCGCCACGACATGATCCTGCGGCTGGTGTATGACACGCAAGTGCACAGCGCCATCATCGCCCATGCAAGCTCCGAGGGCGTGCCCGAAGAGGTCGCGTTTGAAACCGCCCGCCGGTATGCCCGCGAAATCGTGCCGGCCTTTTCGGCGGCGGCCTATTTCGGGTTCGCGATACGGATATCGCGGTGGCTGGCGACCGGCCTTTTCCGGGTGCGCGTCGGGTATCAGGACGAACCGGCGCTTGCAGGGATTGATCCCGATGCTACCGTTATTTTTGTCATGAACCACCGTTCGAACATGGATTACGTGCTGGTGACGTATCTTGTGGCAGATCGTTCCGCGCTGTCTTATGCGGTTGGGGAATGGGCCCGAACGTGGCCGTTGCGGGCACTGATCCGGTCGATGGGGGCATATTTCATCCGTCGCAAGTCGCGCGACCTGCTGTATCGCAAGGTTCTGGCCCGTTATGTCCAGATGGCCACGGCCGGCGGGGTCGCACAGGCGATTTTTCCCGAAGGCGGGCTGACCCTTGACGGGCATATCGCCCCCCCTAAACTGGGCCTGCTGAGTTATGTGGTGGAGGGCGTCGATCTTGAGGCGCGCGATGTTGTGTTCGTGCCCGTCGCCTTGTCTTATGACCGTGTGCTCGAAGACCGGATACTGATGGCCGCTGGCGCCATGGGCAAACGCCGGTTCAAGGCAAAGATATCTGATGTGGTGCGCTATCTGGGACGACAGATCTGGAACAGGATACGCGGACGCTTTTATCGGTACGGCTATGCCGCAGTCAGTTTCGGCACCCCTATTTCCCTGCGACACACCCCGATGCGCCCCGAAGCCCTGGGCATCGAGTTAATGACGCGCGTCGCTGCCGTCATGCCGGTATTGCCGGTGCCGATGTTGGCGTATCTGCTGCTGGAAAGCCCGATGAACAAAGGTCGGGAACCTGTCGCACAGCCACAGCTCAAGGCAGCTGCGCACGCCTTGATCCAGCGCATCGAACTGGCGGGCGGTTATGTGCATCTGGCCCGGAAGGATCTTGATTATACGCTTGCTTTTGGCACCCGGATTCTGCTGTCGCGCCGGATTGCCGTGCAAACCGCCGACGGCCTGTGCCTTGCGCCCGGCCAACACGCCGTCGCCAGTTATTATGCAGCAGGGATCCGCGACACCCTCAAGGCACTGGCGCTTGAGAGCGTCGACCGGCAGGGTCCCGGCGTAGCAGCTGACCTGTCGATCCTGTCCGAAAGTCAGGGTTAACTCATCTGCGGACCCTCACTTTGCGACATAAAGTTTCAAACACGCCCCCGAACGGGTTGCAATGTTGCGCAAACGCCCATAACCATTCTGCACCGCCGCATTGATTCTGCAGCGCGGCGCAACTTTGTTAAACCGAGTGGAGGCAGCAATGGCTTCGGATTCCAATCCGCCCGCAACTTACGAGGCCCCCGAAAAGGACCTTTATGAAATCGGTGAGATGCCTCCTTTGGGTTATGTCCCCAAAAAGATGTACGCTTGGACTATCCGCCGCGAACGCCACGGCGAGCCTGACAAGAGCTTTGAGATGGAAGTTGTCGATGTGGCCACTCTGGACAGTCACGATGTGCTCGTGCTGGTGATGGCGGCGGGCGTGAACTATAACGGGGTATGGGCGGGCCTTGGCGTGCCACTCAGCCCGTTTGACGTGCACAATGCCGAGTATCACATTGCAGGCTCCGATGCCTCGGGCGTGGTCTGGGCGGTTGGCGACAAGGTCAAGCGGTGGAAGGTCGGCGACGAGGTCGTGATCCATTGCAATCAGGACGATGGCGACGACGAGGAATGCAACGGCGGCGACCCGATGCTGTCACCCTCCCAGCGGATTTGGGGCTATGAGACGCCGAATGGCTCGTTCGCGCAATTCACCAACGTTCAGGCCCAGCAATTGATGCCCCGCCCCAAGCACCTGACGTGGGAGGAAAGTGCCTGCTATACACTGACGCTGGCCACGGCGTACCGGATGCTGTTCGGGCATCATCCGCATGAGTTGAAGCCAGGTCAGAATGTGCTTGTCTGGGGCGCATCCGGCGGGCTTGGCTCGTTTGCGATCCAGTTGATCAATACGGCAGGTGGCAACGCGATCGGCGTGATCTCGGACGAGGACAAGCGCGATTATGTCATGAGCCTCGGGGCCAAGGGCGTTTTGAACCGCAAGGATTTCAACTGTTGGGGCCAATTGCCCACCGTCAATACCGATGCGTATAAAACGTGGTTCGGCGAAGTGCGCAAATTCGGCAAAGCAATCTGGGACATTACCGGTAAGGGAAACAACGTCGATATGGTGTTCGAACACCCCGGCGAAGCCACGTTCCCGGTGTCGACATTCGTGTGCAAAAAGGGCGGCATGATCGTTATTTGCGCCGGCACCACCGGCTATAACCTGACAATGGACGCACGCTATGTCTGGATGCATCAAAAGCGGATCCAGGGCAGCCACTTTGCGCATCTCAAGCAAGCAGCCGCAGCAAACAACCTTATGGTCGAGCGGCGTCTGGACCCTAGCATGTCCGAGGTCTTTCCTTGGGAGGACATCCCGGCCGCCCACATGAAAATGCTGCGCAACGAACACAAGCCCGGCAACATGTCAGTGCTTGTTCAGGCCCCCCGCACCGGCCTGCGCACGATCGAGGACGTCGTGGAAGCGGGGGGGCGCACTTAAGCGGCCCCTTGGACTAAGCGATTTGTTGCACTGCGACCTCTTGCACAACGCTGCCAAGGGTCGCACAAACCACAAAAGCTCGAAACCGGTTTGCCGGTTCTGGGCTTTTGTTTTTGAATGCGGACGTACCTCGCACCTGACACGCCACGGCTCTGCTCAGAAAGGCCGGTACTGGCCATTTTAACCAGACCTTCAAATTTTGGCATCAGACCCGAAGCGTGCACCACTTGTGTCCATGATTCGCGCCGTCCGACTCACCCGCTTGAGGATAGTTTTGCCCTCCATCGGCATTGCCCAAAAAATCAACATAATCGGATCAACACTTTATTCAGACCCAGCTCGCTATTTCTGGGGAGTAAGAAAACGCGAATTTTCCGAAGATTGTACGCGTGATAGTGTGTCCTTAAGATTTTATTTACTTTCATCCTATGAGGTCAAAATGCCAAACGACTGGATCATCGACGTTCTTACCGACTTGCGTAGATTTGCGGAACAGAACGGCCTTAACACTCTTGCTGATCATCTTGATGATACAGTGCTAGTGGCAGCATCCGAGCTTTCGGCGAAGCGGAAAATGACAGCAGGTGAGAAAACCACGAATGCATGCCAAACTGGAAACATACATTTGCCAATTGCAGCGCGCGACAACGCTTGAGGACCTTCAGGCGACGACCGAAGCCTTGCAAGACCATTATCCGGTCACACACGTCGTCTATCACTGGGTCAACAGCTTGGGAGAGAGATTTGGCGCCGGCACCTACAGTCAGGAGTGGGTGGATCGCTATGTCGAAAAGGACTACTTACGAATTGATCCGGTAATCATGGGCTGCTTTCAACGCTTTCACCCCGTCGACTGGAAGCAACTTGACTGGTCGACCAAATCGGCAAAGTCGTTTTTCAAAGAGGCCGTAACTTTCGGTGTCGGCAATCAGGGTATGTCGATCCCGATTCGGGGACCCAAAGGGCAATTTGCTCTCTTCACAGTCAGCCACACCTGCGCTGACGCGGAATGGGGCCAGTTCACCGATACGAATGCGCGTGATCTGATCCTGATCGCGCACGAGTTCAACAAGAAGGCGCTGGAGTTTGAAGCGGGCACGGATACAAAAAGCCCCGCTAACCTGTCTCCCCGCGAACTGAGTGCGATGACTTTTCTGGCCAAAGGGTTAAGCCGCGCCCAAGCCGCCGATCAAATGAGCATTTCGGAGCATACTTTGCGGGTCTACATCGAGGCGGCACGACACAAACTGGGGGCGCTCAACACAACCCACGCCGTCGCAAGGGCATTGTCGCACGGGTTGATCGTCGTCTAGAATCGCAAAACGTGCCTTGGGCGCGCAGAAAGTCGTTGATTTTGGCTTAATAATCCCGTCGGGGAGATAAGATAAGCGAAACCATCCGGGAGGTACCTTCTGTGCAGTTCTTATGCAGGAAGGCACATCATGCTTCGTTACATTCACGGCTCCGACCTCGCCAACTTCCCGAAACTTCGTGATACAATGTTCAAAGATCGCGCAGAGCAATTCAAAAACAGACTTGGCTGGGCCGTGTCAGTTAACGAAAACGGCGAAGAGCGCGACGAGTATGATGATCTGAACCCGCTCTACATCATTTGGGAGCGTGAAGATGGTACGCACGGCGGCTCCATGCGTTTTTTGCCAACGATCGGGCGCACAATGGTGAACGACCATTTTTCCCACCTGACCGACGGTGTCAAAATCGAAAGCCCCTTTATCTGGGAATGCACACGGTTCTGCCTTGCGCCGAATGCCGAGCGCAAAGTGTCTGCGGCACTTGTTCTAGGTGCAGGCGAATTGATGGCTAATTTTCATCTGTCGCATTTCATCGGGGTTTTCGACCCGCGAATGGAGCGGATTTACCGTCTGTACGGTGTTCAACCCGATGTCATCGGCAAAAAGGGGGAAGGCCGCGACCAAATCGGTGTCGGCCTGTGGGAAATGAGCGCCGAAGCCTGGCCGCGGACATTGAACCGCGTCGGCGTGACGCGCGCAATTTCGGAGCAGTGGTTCGAGCGGTCTTTCGGTCAACCCGCGCGCCCCGATCTGGCACAAACAGGCTGATCCAAAAGCACAATGCCGCTGGTTCTGACCAGAATTGCCAAGTAGTGTCGGCCCATGAAAATGCCGACTTTACAATTCTCTGATGATCAGGCGGAGGCCTACGACCGCGTGAGCCAAGTGCTTGCGTCGGTAGGTGTTGACCTCACGAACGAGGTTCTGACCCCGCAACACGATGACAAAACCAACGTTCTGGCCGTCATCGGGAAAGCAGGGTCGGGCAAAACACTGTTGCTGGCACATCTGGCCGCATCGCTTGAGAAAATAGGGGTCGACATCGTCTCGGGCGATTGGGAGGGACGCCGCCGCAAGGACCGCCGCACGCTTGCGATTCTGGCACCCACAAACAAGGCCGCAAGCGTTCTGCGCAATCGCGGCGTTCCGGCGACCACGATCCACCGCATTCTTTATACCCCTGTTTACGACCCACAATATGAGAAAATCGCCGAATGGCTTGCCGGCAACGGCGATCGCCCCGAAATTAAGGGGCTGGCCGATCTGGCGCTGGATCGCGCGTTCGCGTTTTACCAGCAGAACAATTCGATCCCCGGCGCACTCGCCGCCGCTGGCCTGCGCGGATCGGACTTTATCACAGGCTGGAAACGGCGCGACGATCCTTTGGACATCGGCTTGATCGACGAGGCGTCAATGCTCGACAATCGCCAGTTCGAGGACCTCAAGGAAATTTTTCCAACGCTTTTGCTGTTCGGAGATCCCGCACAATTGGCCCCTGTGAACCAATCGGGCGCGATGGTGTTCGAGACCCTGCCCAAAGAACATCAACTGATCCTGAGCCGCGTGCACAGGCAGGCAGACGACAACCCGATTCTTGATCTGGCCCACGCTCTTGCCGACCCGGATTTGGGCTTTGAGGACTTCGAGCGGATGATCGAAGATGCCGCGCGCAAAGACGACCGTGTCGTTATCGGTCAAAGGGTCGAGGCCGATCTGATGGCGCGGTCTCCGACGCTGGTTTGGCGCAACGCCACGCGCATCCGGTTGATCCACGCCTTTCGCGCCGCCTATAATGCGCCGCCCGATGCATTGTTGCCCGGAGAGCCGTTGATTTGCGACGGGCTGGAATTGCCCCTCAAGCACCGCAAAAAACGCATTGACCTAGAGGCGCGTGGTCTGATCAAGGGGGCACAAGTCGTGTACCTCGGGCCGGGGCGCAAACCCGGATTTTCACGCTTGCACGTGATCGGTGCCGAAGACCCCCGCATCAGCGCCGCCTCGATCGTCAAAATTGAAATGCCCGACGAGGAAGAGCCGTTTATCCCGTTTGCAGCACGCATGGGCGCCACCTTTTTACACGGCGCAGCAGTGACAATTCACAAGGCCCAAGGCAGCCAGTGGCCAACGGTGCAGGTGTTTTCCCCCGATCTTTATGCCGCCGCCCGAATGGGCCGGATCGAGGCCGGTCACCCCCTTTGGAAGCGGCTTGCCTACGTCGCAATCACGCGCGCCGAAGAGCGGCTTATCTGGGTCACCCGCTACAGGTTGTCCAAGCCGACCACCCCCCTGATCACCGATGATCTGCCCAGCGCGGCCGCCCCCCTGCAACTTGAAACACAGGACGAGGCTCAAGATGTCTAGAACGATTTTCATTACCGGTGCCAGCGGTGGTATCGGCGCCGAAGTTGCACGCAAGTTCTTGAAAGAAGGGTGGATTGTAGGCATGTTCGCACGCCGCGTGGAAGCCCTGCGCGAGGTGGCTGACGGAGCGGAAAACGCCGTGATCCTGCCCGGTGACGTGACCGACCTTGCGTCGATCGAGGCCGCGATCGAAACCCTTGTCGCACGTGGTGCGCAGCTGGATGTGCTCTTTAACAATGCCGGAATATTCGTGCCTGCCGCAATTTTTGACGAGGTGCCCGTCGAGGATTGGAAGCGGGCCGTGGATATCAACCTGACCGGCATGTTTCTTGCCGCACGTGCAGCGTTCGGGCAAATGCGCCATCAATCCCCCCAAGGCGGGCGTATCATCAACAATGGATCAATCAGTGCACATGCCCCCCGCGAAGGGGCCGCCGCCTATACCGCCACAAAGCACGGCGTTACCGGCCTGACACGACAGATATCACTTGACGGGCGGGCCTTTGATATTGCCTGCGGACAAATCGACATCGGAAATGCCCGCACACCGCTGTTGGAAGAGATAGCCGCACAGGCCGACACCCCCCCGCCCATGATGGACGTCACAGATGTGGCCGATGCGGTGTTTCATATGGCCACCCTGCCTGCGTCGGCAAACGTACAGTTCATGACGATCATGGCCACCAAAATGCCGTTCATCGGACGCGGCTAAACACAAGCCGGTTGCACGACTCTATTTGACAGATTGGCATGTTTGCGACGAACCTTTTCCTATATTTGGAAAGACGTCGATGCGCCCAGCCTACTTCTCGTGCAATCGTTCCCGCGCCCGCGCCCTGTTACGCGGAGCCGTAGAAAATACACTGAACCATCTGGTCATCGGCGCCCGGCGCGGACGTGCGGCAAGGGGATCTCCACAAAAGGGTTGAACAAAACCCTTTATTTTACAGTGGAGACACCAGAATGTCCGATACCGCCCTCGCCCCCTCCTCCCGTCGCTCCGGTGGTCGCAAGGCCAGACACGCACATCGTGCCGCGGCCCCTGCGCTTGATGCGCGCCCGATCTGGCCCGGAATGACCGGCGGTACTTTCGCGCCGCTAACGCCTGCCGACCAGACGAAAATTCACAATGCCGCCCTCAGGGTCCTTGAAGAGATCGGGCTTTGCGATGCCCCTCCCAGCGGGGTCGCCCTGATGACCGGCGCAGGCGCAAAGCTTGGTGAGGACGGCAGACTCCGGTTTTCGGCAAAGGTCATCGAAGAAGCACTCGCCCTGACGACGCGTGGCCTTAATTTGTTGCGCGCGACGTGGCGCATGACCTTGATCTGTCGGGCGCACGCGTTCATTATAGCAACGCCGGTGCGGCTGTGCACCTTGTTGACGGCGTAACAGGCGTCTATCGTGACAGCACGCTACAAGACCTGCAAGATGCCGCACGCATTGTTCACCAGCTTGATAACGTGCACTTTTTCCAACGCACGATGGTCGCGCGCGACATCAGCGACAACCGCTTGATGGACCTCAACACGGTCTATGCGGCTGCAGCCGGCACGACAAAACACATCGGATCCAGTTTCGTGCACGCCGACCATGTGCGCGATTGCGCCCCCTTGCTGCACGCCATCGCCGGAAGCGAAGCCGAATGGCGCGCGCGCCCCTTCCTCAGCCAGTCGAACTGCTTTGTCGTGCCTCCGCTCAAATTCGCGACCGAAAGCTGCGAGGCCATGGAAGTTGCGATTGAGATCGGCATGCC
>JBLIFE010000080.1:0-8382 GCA_047633515.1 Paracoccaceae bacterium
GTATATCAACGGCTTCTATAATCCGCGTCGTCGCCACTCGTCGCTAGGCGGCAAAAGCCCCTTGGCATTTGAGCGAAAGGCCGCATAAATGAGTTGGGAGACCGGAACGTAACCGTGACAAGACCATCTCTCTCATGTCCCACTCCTCAGTGGTTACGATGAGCCAAGAACTCTCTCTTATCAAATACGGCTATTTGGACCCATAAGCGCTGACGTCAGACAGTGGGCATTGACCGAACCAGCAAGTTCGCCGTTACCCAACGTGTGGATAAGGCTGACAGGCACACCGCATGGGAATTTCTCCAGCGCATGCTTGAGGCCGTGCCCCACCAAGTTCACACCATCCTGACGGACAACGGAACCCAACTCGCAGAGCAGCCGCGGAACCGGAACACCATCTATTCCCAGCCAATGCGCTTTGACAGGATCTGTGAAGCCAACCGGATCGGGCATTGGTTGACGAAACCCAACCAACCCTGAACCAACGGCCAGGTGGAGCGGATGAACCGCAGGGTCAAGGACGCTAGCGTCAAACGGTATCACTACGACAGCCACGGCCAACTGCGCACGCACCTCGCGGACTTCATGGTAGCCTACAACTATGCCCGGAGGCTTAAGGCCCTAGGCGGCCTCACGCCCTGCGAATACATCTGCAAAATCTGGGCATCTGAGCCGGAACGATTCACTCTAAATCCGATCCACCAGATGCCGGGACTGAACACCTAAGGAAGCTTTGAAACAAGACTTTGGGTTGCGTTGTGCCGACCAAACGCTTTCTTGGCTGCCTTCCGATGGTCCATGGCAACCGCCCGCGCCCTTGCAAGAGCCATGTTGCGCGTTGCACGCTCTTTCTCGGCCCAGACCAGCCACTGGCTTTGGCAAGCTATTTGTGCGCCTGACATGCCTTCATTCAGTTGCAAGCTTGCCGTGACCTTTTCCCGATCCTTGTCAAGTTGCACAAGCGCATGCATGCACGCGGCTTCAGCAGCGGCTTTTGCCTGAAGGTTGGCTTGTTTGGCCTGAAAGACAGCCTCCGTCAGGACGGCAAGTTTTTTGATCATCGCGGATTTGCGTGTCATTTCATTGTGTCTATTGCGAAAATCTGTTGCGTGCCTTGCGGCGCATGTCATCTGCAAATCTGATGGCTGCGGCCACAGGCTTGTAGTGATCGGAGGATATCTCCGCGCCAATTTCAACAGTTGCATGCAGAGCACGTGCAGTTGGTGGATCGCTATGTATCGGAATCCCGTGCTCGTTTGCGATTTCACGGATACGTGCGGCGATCTCGTCGACACCTTTTGCGACGCAGACAGGCGCGCCGGGCTGTGACCTGTCCCATTTCAGGGCGACTGCATAATGTGTGGGGTTAACGACAATGACGTTCGCGCCCGGGACATCCGTAAGCAGCTGGCGGCTTGCAATTTCCATGGCCCTCTGGCGTCGTTTTTGTTTCATCAAGGGGTCGCCTTCGGAGTCCTTTGCCTCGTCTTTTATATCTTGCTGGGACATCCGGTTCTTTCGGCGGTGCTCAAAGTAATGCCAAGCATAATCGACCGCGCCGATTGCGGTGGATACAATGACGACAATCAAGAGGAAATCCAATGAGAGTTGGATTAATTGTACAGATACCTGACCCGGATCGAACGCGATAGACGCAACAATATCTGACAAACGCCCGATTAAAAATACGGTTAGCAGAATAGAGATAATAATCAGCTTGACCATGCTTTTGGTGAATTCAAACAACCCATTTGCACCGAATTTATTCTTGGCATTTGTAATTGGATCGATCCGCGACAGTTTTGGCTGTAGCTTCTCGGGGGCGAACGTGATGCCCTGTTGGGCCAAAAGTGCCAGAAGAACGGCTATCGCTGGGATAAAGAACAAGGGTGCGGTCGATATGGCTGTTTGTTGGAATACCCCGCCGGTGAGCGCGGGGTTGGCATGCGCAAAAAAGACTGGAGCGAGTGTATCCGCGCGCCCGACAAGATTGGTTCCCAGCATCGCGAGCCCAGAAACAGATGCCGGTCCTGCGATCCCTGCTGCAAGTAACAACCCGCCATAGGCCGCAGCGGTGTTCAGATCGGTTGATTTCGCGATTTCGCCCCGTTTTCGGGCATCGGCGAGCTTTTTGTCACTCGGTTCAAAATGTTTGTCATCATTATCTTGTGACATCAAAGATCACCAAACGGGTTGGCGAGTGCGACATCCATTGCAGCACGCCAAAGTTCCAGAAGGAGGGGCGTTGTGATGAGCAATAGCCCCAAACCTGCTGCGGTAATTGCGGGCGCGCCGACGAGTGTGACCATCAATTGTGGCATTGCCTTGTTAATGACGCCCAAGGCGATGTTGTAAATGAAAGCTGCGATCATGAACGGTGCCGATAGCGTAAACCCAAGGGCAAAGGCGTAGGAAATTCGCTTGACCCCCCACCCGGCCAGAGCAGCCCCTGTCAGGCCCGTTCCGGCCGGAAAGATTTCATAAGTTATCAGAAATGCTTCAATCAGTTTCAAGTGGAGGTCATTCAAGACCGCTATTGCCAACCCGCCTATGACAAAAAGGTGGCCGATTGCGGGCTGTGGCTCAACCATGTTCGATCCGCCAAAGATTTGGGAAAGAGAGGTCGATTGGGCCGCGATGGAGCCTGCAATCTGAAGCGTCATCACAAATAACCGCAGAACCAGCCCGAACGAGAGCCCGATCACGGTTTCCCCCATTATGAGTAACGCAAGTTGGTAGGCTTGCTCGGGAAACGTGGGGATATTGTCCAGCATCGGAACCAGAATGACAGTGAGTGACATCGCAAGCACCAAGCGAATACGCTGCGGAATTGTACGCTCCCCAAAGGCGGGCAGGACGGCCATGGCCGCACCGACGCGAAAGAAGACAACAAGTGTTGTAAGCAGTAAGGTTTGGGCAATCGGGCCAAGAACAGACAGCAGATCGGTCATCCCGGGACAAGCCCGACGATCGCGGGTTTGGCGTCTATGCCGAGCTCTTCAAAGGACAGAACCGGCGAGACTATGCCGCGTGCTGCCAAAACCGTGCGCAGAAACCTGCGCCGGCGACCTGACGTTACGATCGCCGGATGAATGCCGGTTTCGGCTGCATGCGCAAGCTTTTCTGACACACCTGCGGTCAACCGGTTGAAATGCTCGGGGGGAAGGGCGACGTCGATTTGCCCGCCGCCAGCGTCAAGTTGATAGGTTGTAAACGTGTTTTCCCATTCAGGTGCCAGTTGCAGCAACGGGATACTGCCATCGTCGCGCCGCATTTCTGCGACCAGCTGAAAGCCCAGTTTTTGGCGAACATGCTCACAGATCGCTTCGGGTGTATTGTAAAAGTTTCGCCCCTCGGCGATGGCTTCGAGAATAAGAGAGATGTTGCGGATGGACACTTGCTCATCAAGCAGCAGGCGCAAAACCCCCAAAAGCATGTCGACCGGAACCTTGTCAGGAACAAGCTCATCGATCATGCGCTTGTTGGCTTCGGCCCGGCTTGAGTCGCTGAGCCGTGTCATTTCATCCAGCAGGCGCCGCAGGGCTTTGAGTGTTAATAGGCGGCTAAGGTTTTTCTTGATCACTTCCAACAGGTGCGTTGCCAGAACCTCGGCGGGTGCAACAACCGTCGATCCACTCAAAGCGGCTGCTTCACGTTTGTCTTCGGGTATCCAGCGGGCAGGGGCACCGTAGACAGGCTCGGCAACATCTTCTCCCGGTGGCAGCATCGAGCTGTCTTCGTGGATCAGCGCCAGAAGTCGCCCCGACGCAAGGCGGTTTCGGGCCTGTTCGACCCCTTGAATACGGATCTGATAGGTGCCGCTCGTCAAGGCCGCATTGTCGGTCAAACGAATTTCAGGAAGGATCACCCCGAAGGCACTTGCGATGTGATTTCGCATATTGTTGATCCGGGCATCAAGCCCGGTAGACGGATCCAGAACCATGCTCACAAGGTCGGGGGCAAATTCGACATGAATGTCATCAAGGTCCAGCAGGTCGCCTATTGATTTTTTTGGTGCAGCCGGTGCGTTTTGTATTTGCTCTTTTTCTTGGGATGCAATGGCATTCTGCGCCTTTTGGTACCCGAAATAGGCGCAAGCCCCAAGTGTGAGTGATCCTGCGACAAAAGGAACAAAGGGCAGGCCGGGTACAAGCGCGAAAAGCCCCATGAGGACAGCCACTGTGCCAAGGGCGGACGGATACTTGCCAAGCTGGGCCACAAGGGCAAGGTCAGCGGTCCCTTTGGCGCCTCCGCGCGCCAGCAAAAGGGCGGAGGCAATCGAGATGATAACTGCGGGAATTTGCGAAACGAGGCCGTCACCAACTGTCAGGATCGCATAGGTCTCAAAGGCTTTCCCAATTGGCATACCGTGTATCGCGACGCCGATGATCAAACCCATTACAAGATTCAGCATTGTGATGAGCAGGCCCGCGACCGCGTCGCCTTTAACGAATTTCGACGCACCATCGAGGGAGCCGAAGAAGGTTGTTTCGGCTTGCTCGAGTTCTCTGCGGTCACTGGCTTCGGTATGGCTGATGGCGCCGGCGGCCACATCACTGTCGATTGCCATTTGTTTGCCGGGCATCCCGTCCAGAGCGAATCTGGCGCCGACTTCGGCCATGCGCGTGGCGCCTTTGGTAATCACCATGAAATTCACGATCAAAAGCACGCCGAAGACCACCAAACCGATAAGCACACTTCCACTCATCACGAACATCGCAAAACCGTGGATCACGTCGCCCGCAGCCCGGGGGCCGTTGTGGCCTTCGCCGATGATCAGCTTGGTTGATGAAACGTTCAACGACAGACGCAGCATCAATGTTGCGAGAAGGATCGTTGGAAATGCAGAAAAGTCGAGGGGCCGCTCGACAAAAAGCGTAACGGTAAAGATCAGGATTGCCAGAGCGAACGAGGCGGCCAACCCGATATCAAGCACCCAAGCCGGCATTGGCAGGATCATCATGACGATGACGCCCATCAAGGCGATTGCGAGCAAAACTGTTGGTTTGAATATCCGTTGTACAGAGAGCACGTTTACAATCCCTCAGATGGTTGCGTGAACAACGGTTTTGCGCCCGTGATCTGGGTGGACATAAGCGAACCGAGGCTGACGCCATGAGAGAATGATTGTCGGGTTGGATCGGAAGGCACCTGAAAGGAGGGCTCCGAGGTACCTGAAGCGGGGGTAAATGATGCAACACGGGTTGCATACTTTTCGGCGCGCTCGGGGTCTCTGGAGTGGTATGCTCCGGTTGCCTTTTCCCAGGTTCCGAATTCCGAATACAGCTTTAGAAGAAACTTCGCTGCATAAAGCGCATTTTCGGTAGGAGAGAGCATGTTTTCGAGCGATTCGAACGCACTGCCGTGCCACCGGAAATTTACCTGAAAACATCCAACATCGAAATCTTTGACCCCCTCGTTTCGGAGGCGGTTCAAGACACCGAGTGTTTCTGTCTCCGAGTCGAGCCAACGGCCTTGTCCCGCAATATTCAATGTCCACGGCCACGGGCGTCTTGTGCCGCTCCGGGTCCGGCCGGTTTCAGCCAGACTAATCTGATGAAGCAGATCCAATGGCACGCCTGTGTCACGAGCAGCTTTTTCGGCGGCTTTTTCGCATAAGGTCGCATCGCTCGCATACGCTGCACCCAGCGCTATCGCAAACATGACCGGAGCAGTCAGTGTCACGCGAAGAAGGCTATGAAATAGGGCCATTGTGGGGTGTTCCGTTCTGGTAACATTCTACCGCAGCCATTTTAGCTGTGTCGGTTTGACGGCAGCGGTCAGAACCCGCCGGCGGCTTTCACTTTATGAGTATCGCCTATTGGTTGAGAAAGGGTTTCTCGTTCAACACGGTTTTAGCAGCTTCCCGGAAGCTTGCGCTTCGCTCCATCAGGGCGCGGCCTGCGCGTTGGGAGATCAAAAGTCGGGAATTTGCGGCCGAATTTGCCTGCTGTTTCGGTGCAAGGGTTTCGACAAGGGTGCGTTGGGTCGGGTTTCCAAAGGACTGGATAAGCGCGTTGTCCCGCGATCTTAATGCTGCGCTTTGCGCTGCATCGGTATCTGAGATGGCAGCAAAGCTTGTGGCGGCTTCCTCAGGACGGTTCAGGCGGACCATCGCCATGCCGCGCAGTCGTTGCGCGTCGTCATCATTGCGTCCGGCGATTACTCTTAGGGCAGTTTGAGGATCACCCACGGCAAGCGCGATCTTGGAGCGGATCAGCGCGACAGCCGGCTGGGCATCAGGTTCCACAGGCTTGATTGCCTCAAGTGCCTTGTTGGGAAAGCCTAAATCCAACAGGCGTTGCGCAACGTCCAGGCGTGTCTGATTGCCCAGTGCCACATTCGGCAGCAGATCAGTGCCGAAACTGTGGGTCAGGAACGCGATATCCGATCCATGATTCGTCAAGTGTTGCGTGATTTCGTTGATCAGCGGAGGATGGTCGGGCGTTTCCGAAGATTTTGCAGCAAGCTCGAAGGCTTGTTGGAATTCATTCCGGTTGGCATGTGCCCGCGCAAGTTCATGGAACAACTGATCTCCGCTGCGCGACCCTTTGAGTTCGAAAGCCAATGCCTCTGCCAGAATCATCGTATCTTGCGGCACAGCCTCCTGATTGTCAGAGCGCGCCTTTAGCAGCAAGATCATTGCCTCGGGCGCATCTTCGGTCTTCTCTTGCGACAACTGACCCAGAAGTTGTGCGCCGGATTCCAGTTCGCCCTCTGCTATCTGGGTCTTTGCCTCGAGTTTTTTAAGAGCGACTTCATTAGGTTGCGCGCTGCGTTCCATGCGGTCCACAATCGCCTGGGCGACTTCCAGTAAACCGGCCTGCCTGACTTTTTCGGCAAGGTCCGCGCCAAGGTGTTGGCGCAAATGGTGGGGCAACTGGCCAAAGTTCCGCTGAACAGAGGTGCCGTCTATCTGCTCCTTGGGAAGAGGCGTGTTCGCGGACAGGATCGCCCAGATTGCAGCCGTATTGGGACAACTTGCCATGTCGTCGAACGGGGATGTCTCATCTGTAACGCTGCGATCCACAATATCCGCAAGCGCGAGCAAGACGACGGACTCACGATTGGAGCTTACCCGTTGATCCAGATGCATCCGTGCTTCGGCTCCGAATCCCAGGAACAAAAGGGTGCGCGCGGCTTCTGTCCAGACTTCATCTGTAATCTGGTCGCGGGCCTGAAGGAGAACTGTTCGCGACTTGGAAAGAACCTCATAGGGTTCTCCTTCGGCCCATTCTCCGAGATTGACCAATTCATCAGACAGGCACGCCGCACCTGACGGTGTTAAGATATCGGAACTCTCGCTGGGAAGAGCGCGATCAAAAACGGTCGAACTTGTGATGTTGCTGGATGGTTGACGCGAGTCCGACAGGTTGGGAAGCGCATCAAGCGAGAGGTTCTGCGTGATTGTTTCAAGCGTTTCCTTCTGCTCTTTTGGCAATACAAGGTCGATAACGCCCTGTGTTGATGCGCGGCTCAGTGCGGCAATCATGGCCTGTTCCAGCGCAGTCGTAGTCGCGCTGGGGCGCGGGAAATCGGGAGAAACAAAGCGTGGGTTTACCTGAGCTCTGAAGGTGGTAGGGGTCGGCAGCGGTGCTTCTCTCTTGACCGGCTCCCTTTTGGGGGCAGCCTCGGGCAAAAGATCATTCTTGGCGGTTTCGGGTCGGTCGACCCTGTTTTCGAACCTGCTATCTGCAGAAGGGGCTCCGGTGAGGAGGTCAATCACAAGAGTGTTGCTGTTAAGGTTAAAGGCCTCCAGCCTGCACGTGCAGGTGGTGGCGATATCAAGAAACCCTGTTTCGGGATCAAAGGCGACACCCAGAATTCTCTCTTTCGGAATTCGGTCGAAAACGCGACTTAGATCGACCGTTATATCCTCTCGCACCAGCGCCACCCGATAGCCGTCACTGGTACGCCCTGCCTGCCATTCAGTGCTGCTCTCAAAGACAAGTACCAGCCTTGAGAAGTCCGCATGCTCTCCTGATAGCAGGCGGGCTTGCTCGGCCAGTGCGGCGTATGGCCCAAGACAGGCAATGAGCAGAACAAGAAGGCATCGCATTATGCCGCTTCCAACTGTTTGACTTCCTTGAGCGCTTCTTCCAACTCGGAAAAACTTGGGCGGCAGTGTCCCGGAGCATTCTGGCGACCGACTTCGATGCAGATGTTGGTGGCGTGGTTGTGCAGGTTTGCTACCAGAACCTCCCGGATCAGTTGATGGAAATGGCTCTCGTCCTCGACCACGGTTTTTACCTTCGTTGCGAAGGGGCCAACGAGGCCGTAGGCCAGAAAAACACCCAGAAATGTTCCAACCAGGGCACCGCCAATCAACTTGCCCAAGATTTCTGGCGGCTGGTCAATCGAGCCCATGGTCTTGATCACGCC
>JBLIFE010000081.1:0-8360 GCA_047633515.1 Paracoccaceae bacterium
CTTCGCGCACCAGTTCGAGCGAAGCCATGTTGGTCGCCGTTTCGACAACGGTCAGTGGACGGATGCCGGCGCGACCAAAAATCTGATCGGTCATGGCGCGGGTTCCCAGTCTGCCAAGAAACTCGATCAAGGCGACCCCCTCAAGATCTTGGGGGGTAATCTCGTCTTTGGCCGCAAGGGCGTGGTTCTCGGGCATGGCGCAGACAATCTCCGAGCGCCGCCATGGCAACAGGGTCACGCCGCTGCGCTGGATCATGCCACTCGTGAGCCCAAGGTCGTATTGCGAGTTCAAAATGCCTGAAATGAGGCTGTCTGTTGATTGAATGTCCAGTTGGATGCGTCGCCCGGGATTACGTTTGAGAAATTGCGCCACGCGGCGAATTACAAAATGATGGGCGAGCGTTGGGGGAACCACCAGACGCAGTGGCTCATCTTCACGTGCAGCCCAATCCGCTCCGTCAATCTCGGCCAGTGTTTCGAACAATGCGTCGAGTTTGTCGTTCAGGCGCAGGGCCTCTGGTGTCGGATAGATGCGGCCCGAAGATCGAACAAATAAAGAACGGCCCAGCCGCTCTTCGAGTTGCGACAGGGACCGGCTGACCGCAGATTGCGAAATGCCCAGACGTTGCGCGGCCCCAACCGTGGTGCCGGTTGTGACAAGAGCGCGTAAGCCTTCAAGTTCGCGCAATCGGTGACGGTTTCCGGACATGTATAAAGACCTCGCGTTAAATGGATTTGAAATCCATCCCTAGAGATGGATTGCTCTATGCATTTTTGCATAGAGTTAAGTATTGGCAATGAAAAAACGCTTAGCTAGCATCTCCGCAGCGCCATGGCCGTGCCAACCGGGAAGATATGGCAGCAATGAACCGCACCCATAGGGAGTTTAGAAATGAAAACGACGACCACATTGGCAGTTGCAGCCGGGATACTCATTTCAAGTATCGGCTTGGCTAGTGCCGAGAAACTTGTTGTCGGCCTCGCGTCGGAAACAACATCGATTGACCCGCAATTTCACAATACCGGTCCAAACAACGCGCTGTCGCTGCATGTATTCGACCGGCTGATCCTGCAAAACGAAACCCAAGGTCTGTATCCGGGTTTGGCTGTATCGTGGATGCCGGTTGACGATCTGACATGGGAATTTAAACTGCGCCAAGGCGTTAAGTTCCATGACGGCACAGATTTCACCGCTGACGACGTGATGTGCACGTTCAAACGTGCCCCGGATGTTCCAAATTCTCCTGCCAGTTTTGCGACCTATACCAAGGGCAAAACTCTCGTGAAGATTGACGACTACACGGTGCATTTCAAGACAGAAGCACCTTACCCGCTGATGGGCAACGACATCTCGACCGTCGCGATAATCTCTGACAGCGTGGGTTGCGGGGCGACCACGGAAGAATTTAACGCAGGCACCGCGGCAATCGGCACGGGGCCGTATAAATTCAAGAGTTATACCCCCGGCCAAGCCGCCACTTTCGTGCGTAACGAAGACTATTGGGGCGATAAACCAGTTTGGACCGAGGTTGAATTCCTTCCGATCAGCTCCGCCCCCTCGCGGGTGGCTGCCTTGTTGGCAGGCGACGTTGACGTAATCTCAGGCGTACCGACAACAGATATCGAGATGCTGAAAGGCAAAAGCCAAGTCACGCTGAGCCAGGGCCCATCGAACCGGGTGATCTACCTGCACATGGATCAGTTCCGTGAAAACTCGCCCTTCATCAAAGCCAACGACGGCAGCGACATCAAAAACCCGCTGTTGGATGTCAGGGTACGCAAAGCGATCAGCATGGCGATCAACCGTGATGTGATTGTTGACCGCGTGATGGAAGGCGTTGCGGTGCCTGCGGGCCAACTGCTGCCTGCCGGATTCTTTGGCGTATCCGATAAGCTGTCGCCACCTGCCTATGATCCTGAAGGTGCCAAGGCGCTGATGGCCGAAGCAGGTTACGCAGACGGTTTCCAGATGACCATTCACGGCCCGAACGATCGCTACATCAACGATGCCAAGATCGCCGAGGCAATTGCGCAGATGTTGACGCGTGTGGGTATTAAGACTGCGGTGGAAACCATGCCAAGGTCGGTCTATTTCGGACGTGCCTCGCAAGGCAGCCCAGAGGGTCTGCCCGAGTTCAGCTTCATCCTTGTTGGCTGGGGTGCCGGATCTGGCGAAGCTTCGTCACCGCTGAAAGCGTTGATCCACACAAACAATCCAGAAAAAGGCTACGGAGCCACGAACCGGGGCCGCCATTCTTCGCCCGAAATCGACGCGGTGATTCAGCAGGCTTTGGCCACCGTTGACGACGCCAAGCGTCAGGACCTTTTGGCAAAGGCAACCGAGATGGCGATGGAAAACGTTTCGATCATTCCGACGCATTTTCAGGTGAACACTTGGGGTGCCAAGGCCGGTTTGCGGTATATTCCGCGCACTGACGAATACACGATCGCCATGGGCGTCGTAAAAGAGTGATCTAACAGGTCTGGGCGAGCAATCGTGTTCGCCCAGACGTTTCAACCTAAGGCCATAGAACCATGACCGTTTTCATCATCAGGCGCTTGATGCAAGCCTCGATCGTTGTGATGCTGATGTCAGTGATTGTGTTCTTTGGCGTCAATGTCATCGGTGACCCGGTCTACATGCTGGTCAGCCCCGATGCCGATCAGGACGACATTGCCGCTGCCATTGCCCGTCTTGGGCTGGATCGCCCCATCTGGGAGCAATACTGGATCTTCCTTAAAGGAGCCGCGACCGGAGATATGGGCAACTCCTTTATCTTTGGTGAGCCTGCACTTCGCCTCATTTTACAACATATGCCTGCCACGCTTGAGTTAGCATTTTCGGCGCTTTTTCTCGCGATTGCTATTGGTATTCCGCTTGGGCTTTATGCCGGGCTTTATCCCGAAAAGGCCATCTCGAAAGGCATTATGGCCGGATCGATCCTTGGATTTTCGCTGCCGACGTTCTGGGTCGGGTTAATTCTGATCATCGTCTTCGCCGTGGAACTTGGGTGGCTACCCTCTACGGGACGTGGCGATACGGTCAGCGTGCTCGGCTTCGAGACCAGCCTTCTGACGTTGGACGGTCTGAGCCATGTTTTATTGCCCGCGTTGAACCTTGCGCTATTGAAAATCTCGCTTGCGGTGCGATTGACCAGTGCAGGCGTGCGCGAGGCGATGGGGCAGGACTATGTCAAATTCGCCCGCGCCAAAGGCTTAAGCACAAAGCGCATCATCTTTGTCCATGTGATGAAGAACATCATGATCCCCGTGGTCACAGTTATGGGCCTCGAATTCGGCAGTCTGATTGGCTTTTCGGTCGTGACTGAAACGATCTTTGCTTGGCCCGGCATGGGCAAACTGTTGATCAACGCGATCCTGCAACTCGACCGGCCGGTCGTTGTCGCATACCTGATGGTTATGGTGCTGTTCTTCGTCGTCATCAATCTGTTGGTCGATGTTCTTTACTCCATTCTTGATCCTCGGGTCAGGCTACAGGACCAAAGCAAATGAATGACACTGACCTCACCGGCGCACCCATGGTCGAGACGCCGTTCCGCCGTTTCGTAAGCGAGTTCTTTGAAAGCCGGATCGCGGCCGGAGCATTTTTCACACTGTTGATTATCATTCTTCTGGCAGTGTTTGCGCCATGGATTACGCCGCAAAATCCCTATGATCTGGGTCAGGTTGACGTCCTTGACGGACGCCTTTCACCGGGATCAGAGGCTTTTACCGGCTACACTATGTGGCTAGGGTCTGATGGGTCTGGACGCGACTTGTATTCGGCCATTCTTTACGGGCTGCGAATTTCGCTTTCCGTTGGCGTCGCATCAGGGGTGATCGCGTTGCTGATCGGCACTGTCATCGGGCTGATTGCTGCCTATTCAGGCGGGCGCGTTGAAAATGTCATTATGCGTATTGTCGATTTGCAGCTGTCATTTCCGGCTTCGCTGGTTGCGTTGATGCTGATTGCGATTCTCGGGAAAGGCATTGAGAATATTATTCTGGCGCTGGTTATCGCTCAGTGGGCCTATTTCGCCCGAACGGTTCGGGGCACTGCTCTTGTTGAACGCCGCAAAGAATACGTAGAAGCCGCGCAATGTCTGGGGCTGTCGCAGACGCGTATTGTGTTCCGACATATCCTGCCCAATTGCATGGCCCCGCTGATCGTTGTCGGTACTGTGCAAACCGCAAGCGCGATCTCGTTGGAGGCCACGTTGTCCTTCCTTGGCGTAGGTCTGCCGCAAACTGAACCAAGCCTCGGCGTGCTGATCGCCAATGGTTTTGAATACATGATGTCGGGTCGCTATTGGATTTCCTTCTTTCCCGGGATTGCTTTGCTCATAACGGTCGTATCCATCAACCTTGTGGGCGACCGCCTGCGCGACGTCTTGAACCCGAGGATGAAGAAATGAGTGCGACGCTGGAAGTCAAAGGGCTTCGCACCCATTTCTTTACCCGGGCCGGTGTCGTGAAGGCGGTGGACGGCGTTGATTTCACTGTTGGCAAAGGCGAGATCATGGGGCTTGTCGGTGAAAGTGGCTCTGGAAAGTCGATTACCGGTTTTTCGATCCTTGGCCTGATTGACCCGCCCGGCCGCATCACCGAAGGCTCGATCAAGTTCAAAGGGACCGAGATTGCCAATGCCTCTGAGGATAAGCTGCAAAAACTGCGTGGCAACCGCATTGCAATGATTTTTCAAGACCCGATGATGACGCTTAATCCCGTACTGCGCATTGACACTCAGATGATCGAGGCGATTACAGCGCATGAAAAGGTCGACCACCAGACCGCGTGGGAACGAAGTCGCGATGCGCTGGGTCTGGTTGGCATTCCATCTCCCGAAGAACGCCTGCGTGCCTATCCGCACCAGTTGTCGGGTGGCATGCGCCAGCGCGTGGCGATTGCGACCGCGTTTCTGAACAAGCCTGATCTTATCATCGCCGATGAGCCGACGACAGCGCTGGATGTCACTATTCAAGCGCAGATCATCCACGAGGCCCAAAACCTTACCCGCCGGACCGGTACTGCGATGATCTGGATCACACATGATCTAGCGGTGGTTGCTGGCCTCGCGGATCGAATTTCGGTGATGTATGCGGGCCGGATCGTTGAACAGGGTGGCACAGATGACATCATCGACCGCCCTTTGCATCCCTACACAGTCGGCCTTCTGGGGTCGGTACCCTCGGCTAACAAACGTGGGCAGCGCCTGTTTCAAATCGAGGGCATGGCGCCCAATATGCTCGCGCTGCCGCAAGGGTGCGCCTTTGCGCCGCGCTGTCACCGGGCAACAGCTGCCTGCGATCATGAACCTGCTGTCGAAGATCATGATGGTCGTCGTCTGCGTTGCTTTAATCCGCATCTGGGTGGGGGGCTCACATGACCGACCCCATTCTTGAAATAGCGGGCGTCTCAAAACGCTTTACCAAACGCTTGGACATCGCGGGCAAACTGGCCCAGAAACTCGGCGCGGACATTCGTGAGGAAACCGTTCATGCCGTCGACTGCGTTGATCTGGCGATTGCGCCGGGTGAGGTGCTGGGACTGGTGGGAGAAAGCGGCTGCGGCAAGTCTACGCTGGGCCGGGTGGTTGCGGGCATCCACGAGGCCAGTGACGGGCGCATCCTGTTTGAAGGCCGTGACCTGTCTGATATGAGTCCTGTGGACAAACGGGCCGCCACGCTGGCTATTCAGATGATCTTCCAAGATCCCTTTGCCAGCCTCAATCCACGGATGCGGGTGGAAGACATTATTGGCGAGGCACCGCGCATACACGGGCTGGTAAGTGCAGCCGAGACCTCTGACTATGTCGATGAGATCATGCGGAAAGTTGGCCTCGATCCGTCCCTTAAGAAACGCTATGCGCACCAGTTTTCCGGCGGGCAGCGGCAGCGGATCGGCATCGCTCGCTCGCTCGCTGTGAAGCCCAAATTTCTGGTCTGTGACGAGGCCATTGCTGCCCTTGATGTGTCGATCCAAGCGCAAGTCATCAATTTGTTTATGGACCTGCGCGCAGAGCTTGGGCTGACCTATCTGTTCATCAGCCACGACCTCAGCGTGGTTGAGCATATCGCGGACCGCGTCGCGATCATGTATCTGGGCCGTATCGTTGAAAGCGCCCCCACCGAAGAGTTGTTTGCGCATCCGCGCCACCCTTACACCAAGGCCTTGTTGGCCGAAGCCCCCCGGCTTGATCAACGCAAGCGTTCCTTTGAGCCGATAATTGGCGAAATCCCGTCTCCGCTGAATCCGCCGTCGGGCTGCCATTTCAACCCGCGTTGCACCTTGGCGCAGGACAGGTGCCGAACCGAGGCCCCAAAACTCCAAGAAATCTCACCCGGCAGACATGTTTCTTGCCACTTCTGGAATAAAACATGACTGACGCTTTTCGCATTCAACGCCCACACGGTACGCCAATCCCGCTTATGTTTGACAGTCCTCATTCTGGCTCGATCTACCCCGATGATTTTGGCCATGCCATCGACCGCATGATCCTCAGGCGCTCCGAAGACGCTCATGTCGAGGAACTGTTTTCAGATGTTACCGATCACGGCGCCACGTTGCTGCATGCGCTGTTCCCACGCAGCTACATCGACCCAAACCGTAATGAAGATGACATCGACGTGGCGATGTTCGACACGGATTGGCCCCATGCGGTGAACCCGACCTCGAAAACGCTTGAGCGTGGCGTCGGGTTGATCTGGAAAGACATGAAAGCGCTGGGCCCGATCTATGATCGCACATTGTCTGTGGCCGAGGTCTCGAAACGGATCGAGGGCTATTGGCGACCCTACCATGGAGCTTTGGCCGATCTCATCGACGCCGCTCATGCTGCGCACGGGCGGGTTGTTCACATCGATTGCCATTCCATGGCCAGCATGGGGGATCGGACGACCGAGGACGGCGCGGTGCCACGCCCTGATTTTGTTGTTAGCGACCGGGATGGGACGACCTGCGCGCCCGAAATAATAACCTGCGTCGTCACTTATCTGAAAGCCTCTGGTTTCACTGTTTCGGTCAATGATCCCTACAAAGGTTTCGAACTGGTGCGTCGTCATGGCAAACCTGATCAAGGTCGCCATAGTCTTCAGATCGAGGTCAACCGTGCGCTTTATATGGAAGAGGTGACATTATCCAAGACGCCAAATTTCATCCGAATGCAACGCGTTCTGTCAGATTTGGCGCGTGTTTTGGGGACTCTGCTGAATTCACCCAAGTGGTAATTATAGTGCCATCAATCCTTCATCCGGGGGGATGCGTCACCATCCCTTTTTGATCGACAAAGTGGATGACTTTCTGCGTGTCCACCTTGAAACGAAGCCTGTCAGAGACATGGTCGATAGAATTTCCTGTTCACATTAAGTGTCACGTAATATCGGGTTTTAAACATGCGCCGTTTGGCAAAGATCAATGGTTGAGCAATCTCTGACCGACTTGATAGAGCGCAACTGAGTGGTTGCTTTGTACAGCGCGCGATCCTTTTAACAGTGCGCAGCATCTCGTACCTTGGGCATATTTTGTTGAAATAATCGTTGCGACCTGAGCGTTTGACTTCCATGCGGCTTTGACAGCAGGTCCGTTGTTTAGACCGATATGCTGGTCGGTGCGTTGGACGGGTGTTTTGCCGGGGGCAGATTATGTTGCGATCCTCGTTTCGGCGGTCTTGGGTCCGAGCTTTGCAAGTTTTCGGAAGCTCTGGGCGATAACAGCAAGTCTAAATTCGGACCGCACGCCGCAAGCCACCTCGGAGCCGAAGCCCCCGACCTTAAGATGTGTCTGAGGTGTGCAAACAGCATCTCGACCGTCGCACGTTTGGCTTTGGTCCTTGGGCTGACATCGGGCCTCGCAGCCGGTTGTGCAAAGTCGGGTGCGTATTCGTGCTGCTGGCGGGTGATGTGGCGGGTATTTGTGCTGGAGGAGGCGTCACAGAGGGCTGTGATGGTAATCACCCTATTTGTGGAGGGGGTTTGCAACTGGAACGTAAGCGCCGTCCCCGCCTCATTGATTATGCGGATTTCTGATTGGCGTCGGCACGCGCGGCAAGGCATTTTGTCACTGCTAGCGGATTTGCTTCCTGCCTTGCCGCAGGCGGATGAGGGTTCGGCTGAACCAGCATTTGTACCACTGGCAATTGCGCCGGATGCGATTGCTGTTTTGGATGCAACAGCTTTTCCTGAGGCAGCCGGGTTATCCTTGGGTATTATCACGGTGGAAATCGGCGCTGACATCATGCTGGGCTGACATCGTGCTGGGCGTTCCGGGTGATGTGTCTGTGGCGCGTGTGGTAGCCTTGGTTCATGCGATACGAGGGGCGGCATGAGCGTCGCGGGCCAACGGTTGCCGATCCTGATTGCGAC
>JBLIFE010000082.1:0-8312 GCA_047633515.1 Paracoccaceae bacterium
CGAGTTCGGCACAGCCGACGATGTGTTCAACAACCCCAAGCACGAGTACACAAAGATGCTTTTGGCGGCAGCACCGGGCCGTGATTGGCACCCGCCGCGCCTTGCTCCAGAAGAGGCGGCACGAATCTCTGCCGAGTTGCAGCGAGGCTGAAGACGCGGTTTGATCTATAGCCAATATAAAAAGGCCGCCAACCCGATCTGAGTTGGTGGGCCTTTTGTTGACTTACCGTGTCGGAACAGGGACTTCGCCACGATAATCATAGAATCCGCGATTGGTTTTCCGGCCAAGCCATCCTGCTTCGACATATTTTGTCAAAAGTGGACAGGGGCGATATTTTGTATCGGCAAGCCCGTCATGCAGCACATTCATAATCGCCAGACAGGTATCAAGCCCGATAAAATCAGCCAATTCCAGCGGACCCATTGGATGATTTGCACCCAGTTTAAGCGAAGAATCGATAGAGGCGACCGAGCCGACCCCTTCATAAAGCGTATAAACGGCCTCGTTGATCATAGGCATAAGGATACGGTTGACGATGAATGCGGGGAAATCTTCTGATGTGGCGGCCGTTTTTCCAAGTCGGTCGACCACGCCCTTGCAGGTTTTGAATGTTGGCTCGTCGGTGGCAATGCCGCGGATCAACTCCACGAGTTGCATCAACGGCACGGGGTTCATGAAGTGAAAGCCCATGAACCGTTCGGGCCGGTCGGTGCGGGATGCAAGTCGCGTGATCGAAATAGACGAGGTGTTGGAAGTAAGAATGGTATGGGGCTGCAAATAGGGCAAAAGCTCTGTAAAAATAGCGGTTTTCAGGGCTTCCCGCTCTGTTGCAGCTTCGATGATCAGATCTGTATTGCCCAAGTCAGGCAACACAAGTGTGGTGGTGATGCGGGCCAGTGCTGCCTCTTTTTCATCCTCGGAAATCTTGTCGCGGCTCACCTGACGATCAAGGTTGGTGCGAATTCCGGCGACGGCTTTATCTAGTGTTTCCTGCTCGATATCGTTCAGAACAACATGATAACCGGCAAGTGCGAAAACATGTGCAATGCCATTGCCCATCTGGCCCGCACCAACGACCCCAACGCGTTCAATCTCCATCTGCCCAGCCCTTTCGCTTGATGGGCGACAATAGGGCCGTGGGTGCGGCGCTTGCAAGGCCAAGGGGCGGTTAAAAGCTATCTCAATTTGACGGTTTAGCAATTCGGAAACCCCGCTGGGGCATAGAGGTCGAGGGTGAGTATAAATGCGGGGTAACAGGATGTCTTTTGCGTCCTTTGGGGAGGGTGGTCTTGACTATGCTCCTTGTAGATATCGAGGGTCTCGAATTTTGTTTCGGGGGCCGGAACGGAAACTGGATGATCCCTTCGGGGTGGTGATCGGAGGCTCGGAGGCCTATGGCAAATTTATAGCCAATCCGTTTCCAAGCCTTATTGAAGCAGAGCTGGACATGCCTGTGGTCAATTTGGGTGCGGTCAATGCCAGCGTCGATCTATTTTTGGGTGATGCGGTTTTGATAGGGTTGGCAAATGATGCGGTCTTTACGGTGGTGCAGATCACCGGAGCACAAAACATTTCAAACCGGTTCTACTCCGTCCATCCACGACGGAATGACCGATTTATCAAGCCAACGGCCCTATTGCAGAGCATATTTCCAACGCTCGACTTTGCCGAGATCAATTTCACACGGCATTTGCTGCGCACAATCGCGGATCAATCGTCACAAAGGTTCAGAATCATTGTCGATGATTTGCGCGACGTCTGGGTCAAGCGGATGCATGTGCTTTTGGACCAGATCAACACGCCTGTTGTTTTGCTGTGGATGGCCGAGGTGCCACCTGCCGATGACGATTCGCTGTTTTCGGAGTTTGGTGAAGAGCCGTTATTTGTAACTCAGAAAATGATTTCGACGCTGGGTGTCGAGATGGTGCGTTATGCTGAGATTGTGGCTGAGCCATCGGGGCTGGTACCAGGATTAAGCGGCCTTGTCTGCACCGACCTGGAGGCGGCGAGCCCGCAGCTTGTGCTGCCACCCGTGGCACATCTGCGGGCGGCGCAAGCACTGATGCCGATTCTTATGGGAATTGTCGGCAAAGACTGACCTTTGCCTGTCAAAGACAGTAACGCCCGCCTCGGATATCTTCCGGGCGGGCGTTTTGGTTTGTGAGCGCAGGGCGCGAAATCAGAGTTTTCCGATCAACTCCGGAACGGCGTCGAACAGGTCTGCGACCAGACCGTAGTCGGCAACCTGAAAAATCGGGGCTTCTTCGTCTTTGTTGATGGCCACGATGATCTTGCTGTCTTTCATGCCGGCGAGGTGCTGGATCGCGCCAGAAATGCCCACGGCGATATAAAGGTCCGGTGCGACGACTTTGCCGGTCTGTCCGACCTGCCAATCGTTCGGTGCATAGCCCGAATCAACCGCAGCCCGCGAGGCACCAACAGCTGCACCCAATTTGTCGGCAAGCTGTTCAATGATCGCAAACTGCTCTTCACTGCCAAGCCCGCGCCCGCCGGACACAACGATGCCGGCGCTTGTCAGCTCGGGGCGGTCAGAGGCTGCGACCTTGTCTTCGACCCAATCGGACAGGCCGGGGTTTGCGACAGCATCCAGTGACGTCATCTTAGCGGAACCTCCGGTTCCAGTGAGGTCGAAATTAGCGGTCCGCACCGTCATGACCTTGATCGGATCCGACGAGGTGACGATCTGTAGTGCGTTACCGGCATAAATCGGGCGCTCGAACGTATCGGCGGACACGATGGCAGTGACCTCTGACAGGATCATGACATCAAGAAGGGCCGCAACACGTGGCAGAACGTTTTTCGACGTTGACGTCGCAGCAGCGACGATATGCGAATAATCACCGGCAATTGACACGATCAAGGCCGCAAGCGGCTCTGCCATATCATGGCCGTAGGCTGCATCATCCGCGCACAGGACCGACGTTACGCCGTCAAGTGTTGCGGCGTCTTTTGCCGCGTTGGCGCATCCTGCATTGGCGCAAAGGACCGTGACGTCGCCCAGTTGCCTTGCAGCGGTTAGCGCCTTTGCGGTTGCATCCATTGCCAGTTCGCCTGACACGACTTCGGCGATCAAAAGAACAGCCATCAGATTACTCCTGCTTCATCTTTGAGTTTTGCGATCAGCTCGTCGATAGAGCCAACCTTGACGCCAGCGGCACGTGTCGCTGGTTCGCTGGTTTTTACCACTTGCAAGCGGGGTACGACATCGACGCCAAGATCAGCTGGGGTTTTTTCGTCCAGTGGTTTGCGCTTTGCCTTCATGATGTTGGGAAGCGAGGCGTAGCGTGGCTCGTTCAGGCGCAGATCGACGCTGATGATGGCAGGCATGTTAACCTTGATCGTCTGGAGGCCGCCGTCGACTTCGCGTGTGACGGTTGCGTGGTCGCCGTCGATATCCACATCGGAGGCAAAGGTTGCCTGTGACCACCCCAGAAGGGCCGCCAGCATCTGACCCGTGGCGTTCATGTCGTTGTCTATGGCCTGCTTGCCGCAAAGTACCAACCCAGCCCCTTCGGTTTCTACGAGGGCCTTGAGAATCTTGGCAACGGCCAGCGGCTCGATGTCGGTTTGCACGTCATCAGTGGCCACCACAAGGATCGCACGGTCGGCGCCCATCGCCAGCGCGGTCCGAAGCGTCTCTTGGGCCTGTTTCACACCGATGGAGACGGCGATAATCTCGTCGACCTTACCCGCTTCTCTGAGCCGGATGGCTTCTTCGACGGCGATTTCGTCGAAAGGGTTCATCGACATTTTTACATTGGCAAGATCAACGCCCGTGCCGTCCGATTTCACACGGACTTTCACGTTATAGTCAATCACGCGCTTGACAGGGACAATCACCTTCATCTGCGTGGCTCCTTGGGTTTGTAAACAAAAGTTGCTTATTAGTTAGCGTTTGGAGCGCTAGTCGGACAGGGGAAAAACGACGCATTTAGACCCTGGACGCGGCGTTTTTCTGGTTATGGGTGTTTTGCAGGGTAGAAAACGGTGGGCTCCCGCCACAACGCGGGACGCGGCTATGGCCGCTTGCTGTTGTGTTGGGCGTGGCAGGCGGACATGTCCGCCTGTGGGCCGGGGAGTAATCGGCGGTTATGAGTGACTTTTTCGGGTTAGCGGTTTGCGCCTGGAACCCAAAGGACATCCTCTTTTCCGTCATTGTTGGCGATGCGGGACGCCACAAAAAACCAGTCGGACAAGCGGTTCAGATATTTCAAAGCCGCAGAGTTGACCGTTTCGACTGTTGCCAGTTCGACAGTCAGGCGTTCGGCGCGCCGTGACACGGTGCGACATAGGTGCAAGTATGCGGCAAGTGCCGATCCGCCGGGCAACACGAAGCTGCGGAGCGGTTCCAGAGCGGTGTTCATCGCGTCGATCTCGGCCTCGAGGCGGTCTACCTGTCCGGATGTCATGCGCAGTGGAGGGTAGGGCGCCTCGGCGTCTTGTTCCATATCGGGGCGGCAAAGGTCGGCTCCGAGATCAAAAAGGTCATTCTGGATCATCGCTAACTGCGCATCAATTGCCCCTGTTGCGTGCAGTCGCGCCATGCCCAGCGTCGCGTTACACTCATCGACGGTGCCATAGGCCGTAACCCTTTGGGAATGCTTGGCCACGCGATTTCCGTTACCAAGTGCGGTATCGCCCTTGTCGCCGGTTCGGGTATAGATTCTTGACAGTACGACCATTGCCTCAGCCTCCTCGTCGAAGGGTCACGAAGACCATAATTAAAATAATTGCAACAAATTGGGCAGCGAGTCTGTACCGCATCAGCTTGTTTGCGTGTTTCCGGTTGAAGTCGCCACCCTTGCCAAAGCCGGCAATGCCAACCAGCAAAATACCGGCAACAATCAGCGCAGCGATTACGACGACAATGAATAAGGGATCGGAACCCATGGTAATCTGTCCTTCTACCTGTGCGTGGCGATGTAGGTTTCAAATCGGGAATTGCGAAGGATATCTTAGCTCCTGCGCAAGATGGCGTCCATTGTGCGTGTTGGCAAAAGGCGTTTGAGCACGGCCATGAAGTGCGTCGGGATCGTAACCCGGTATTTTGCGCGCGGTCTGGCATCGTTCAGGGCGCGTAAAAGAACACGGGTCACGGCGCTTGCGGGCAGTTCAAATTTGTCTGGTCCGCGATCTTCATAAAGCCGCACCAGCCATTTGGTGCGATATTCCTGCGCGCGCGGGCTTGCCTCCCAGTCGATCCAGCGCTCGAAATGAGCGACAGAGTTCTGTCGGATCCGGCTGGTGATCGGACCGGGCTGTATCGAGATAACCTTGATCGGAGTTGTGGCCATTTCAATCCGCAGGACCTCTGTCAGCCCTTCCAGCGCGAATTTACTGGCGACGTAGGCACCCCGCCCGCTCAGCCCGACAAACCCCAGAACCGAAGAGCATTGGATGATCCTGCCATATCCCTGCGCACGCATTACCGGTATGACCCTGCAGGCCAGCGCATGGTATCCAAAGACGTTGACCTCAAAGATCGATCGAAGCGCCTCGACAGGTAGATCCTCAACGGCACCCGGAATTCCAAAAGCACCGTTATTGAACAGCGCATCAAGTGTACCGCCGGTGCGGTCCAAGACTTCGGAAAGAGCAGCTTGCAGGCTGTCAGGATCGGAATAATCAAGCCGGAAAGACTCAAGCCCTTCGTCGCGCAGACGGGCGCAGTCGGCCTCTGAACGGCAAGTTGCAAAGACCTGCCAACCGACCGAATGCAGCGCATGGGCGGCGTCATAGCCAATGCCTGACGAACAGCCGGTAATCAGAATGCTTCGCTTTTTCATTGGGCTTCGACCCGCCTTTTGGATTGGTAAATTTTGCGCAAACCTGCGATTTTGCGCCGCGCAAGTCAGGCGCAGCCTGACTTGCTATCCCCAACGTTTGTGCCCTGCAGCTCTGCTGCAACGGTACAAAGGGCGGGAGCCCCCCGTTGCCTAGGCGGCCAGACCCTGACTGCCCATCGCCAGAAACTTTTCTCTGCGGTGACGCACCAGATCCCTGCGTGACATACCGGACATTTCGTCAAGCATGGCGCCAATGGCTCGTCCGACCCTCCCGATGACTTCGGCTTTGTGGCGTTGCGCGCCGCCAACAGGCTCGCTGATGATCCGGTCGATGATATCAAGCGATTTGAGGTCCTGAGCTGTTAATCGCAAGGCTTCGGCGGCCTCTCGCATTTTCTCGGGGTTTTTCCACAGGATCGAGGCACATCCCTCCGGCGAGATGACCGAATAGACAGAGTGCTCAAGCATCGCCAGTTTGTTTGCTGTTGCAAAAGCAACCGCACCGCCGGATCCGCCCTCGCCGATGATAACACTCACCAGCGGCACGCCGATCTCGAGACATTTCTGGGTTGACCGGGCAATCGCTTCGGATTGACCACGCTCTTCGGCGCCTTTGCCGGGATAGGCCCCGGGTGTGTCGATCAAGGTAATGACGGGCAGCCGGAAGCGGTCTGCCATGTCCATCAGCCGGATGGCCTTTCGGTATCCCTCGGGTCGTGCCATGCCGAAATTGCGCTCGATCCGACTTTTTGTATCGTGGCCTTTTTCATGGCCGATGACCATCACTGCACGATCATTCAAACGGGCAAGCCCGCCCATCACCGAATGGTCGTCGGCAAAGTTCCTGTCCCCTGCAAGAGAGGTGTATTCGGTAAACAATGCCTTGATGTAGTCGCTGGTGTGGGGCCTGTTGGGGTGCCTGGCCACCTGACATTTACGCCAGGGCGTGAGATTGGAGTAGATATCGGCAAGCATCGCACTTGCCTTGGTATCCAATGCGCTGGCCTCATTGGTGATATTCAGGCTTTTGTTGGCGCGCGCCAAGGCTCGCAGCTCTTCGGCTTTGCCCTCAATCTCTGCAAGAGGTTTTTCAAATTCCAGATAATTGTTCATGCGTCGCTCCGCCTGCTTTGTAGCCTGTATGGCCTGTGTGCAGGCGCGGTGCAATGTCTGGGGCTGTGTGAATTGCGATCAGGCGGGGCGCCGGGGTGCATCGGGGTCAAAAGGCGTGGTCGTCTCTTGATGACCTTTGGGGGTCAGCCGGTAGATGCCTTTTTCTGTTCGCTCGAACCAGCCATAGTGATCGTCTGCCATTAGTCGTGTTGCGCGGGCCACGCCGGTTGCTTGTGCAACGATGCTGCCCTTTGAGGCGCCGTGCTGCAAAAGGAACCCCGCGCAGGCGACAGCGTCTTGCCGGTATGCGGTGATCAACATGGTTCGTGCCGCACCGCCGGTGTTGGGGTCGCCGACGCGGCGGGCAAATTCGCGCAGCAGCCGCGCCTTGTGCGGTTTGGACGGGCGCGGACGATAGGGGGCCGGGTCGCAACGCGGCTCTACAAATCCGTCTGGCAACCGCACCGTCAACACCCCTAAACCTAACCGGCGGGCCAATGTCGTGTTTGTTTTCAACGCCTTGGCAAAGGGTTTACCGGCACCGCGCGGCACCGCTATGTACACGAGGTCGGTGATCGCCTGACGGGCGACCCCCTGATGAAAAAGCGACAGGGAAAATCCGGTTTTCAACTCGACGATAACGGGATCCTCCTCGCCCCGGCAGGCGACAACATCCGCCGCACCGACCTCGCCCTTTACCACATAGCCCTGGGCCTCAAGAAATGCTTTTACCGGGGCATAAAGGTCGGTTTCGCGGAGTTTTTGAGGGGCTTTAGCCATTATTCATGTCTGTGTCCTGCCGTGGACGATACCTCAGCCTGCGATCAATTCGGATTGTTTTACGATAACTTCGGCTTGTTTGATCGAGGCAATATCGACCAGACGCCCTTTGTAAACGGCGGCTCCGGCCCCTTCGGCGGTGGCTTGTTCCATGGCCGCAATGATTTCGCGCGCTTCGGCGACCGCTTCGGCAGAGGGGGTAAACACCTCGTTGGCCAGCTTGATCTGTTTGGGGTGGATGGCCCATTTACCGACCATTCCCAATGTGGCAGATCGCTTTGCCTGCGCGATGTATCCTTCGTCATCGCTGAAATCGCCAAACGGTCCATCGACGGGCAGCACACCGTGGGTGCGGCACGCGGCGACAATGGCTGTTTGCGCCCAATGCCACGGATCGGACCAATACCGCTCGGTGCCACGCTGCATGTAATAGTTTTCCTGTGTGCCACCGATTCCTGTGGTCTGCATGCCCATCGAGGCGGCAAAATCTGCCGCCCCAAGGCTCATTGCATCAAGTCGCGGAGAGGCCGCGGCGATTTCCTCGACATGGGCAATGCCGGCCGCACTTTCGATGATAACTTCAAAACTGATACGCTTTTTGCGCCCTTTCG
>JBLIFE010000083.1:0-8265 GCA_047633515.1 Paracoccaceae bacterium
GGGGCTTTGCCCCGGCTGCCACGCCCAACCAAAGGCGCAATAAGCGTTCTTTGGGCGGGAGCCGCGCCGCATTCGGGATCCGAATCTTTGTCCGGCAATGCACGACCCCCGGATAAGTAGATTTCCGTGGCGGTAATTTTTAGGTCCTGATGTACTGAAACACCACCGACGCGCCCCATCCCGCCAGAATTGCGATCGCCAGCGAGAGCAGCCCGTAGGCAAGAGGCTGGTCATGCGCCAACCGGTAGATGAAACGCTCCAGCCCAACCTTGCGCACATCGATCTGTGTGTCGTGCTGTGCGATGACCTCCTTGTCGCGCAAAAGAAATATTCGCGCGGTATAATCGCCCTCGATCAGGTTCGAAGGCAGGGCGACCTGGCTTCTGAACAATGTGCGGTCAAGGATGGAAACGGCCCCCTCCTCGACCCGGTAGAGCCCGTCGGCGGTCCGGATACGGATCAGGGCTTCGGTAAATTTGGTGGCATCCACAATCTCTTCGGGGGCACCAACCGACCGGATCGCCCGAGGGATCGAAATCTTGTGCCGCAAGTCTGCCGTCTCGGACAGGATTTCCTGAATCGGGGCTGACGTGGCGATCTTGTAGAAACTAGGGGCCGAGTCGACCTCGACGGCTTCGGTATTGAGCCATATCGCCGCCACCCTGGATTTCTTGCGCACCATAACCGCCGTCAGTGGCCCTGATATGGTTATGATCACATCCAGTTTTTCTGTGTCGGTTATCGGGGCGTCGCGTTGTATCGCACCAAAGATCAGGATTTCTGAGCCGTCAAAGCTTGCTGTGATCCCGACACGGTTCTGGCTCAGATCGGCAACAACATCCTGCGCAGCCAGCTGTGATGCCCACACCGACAGGACAAGTGTGAGCCAGATTACAAAGCGCACGGTCATGACGACACCCCCATGCTGAGCGTGTAAAGCTCGGCCGGTTGAACCAGCAGATCAAACGCGACCTTGCCACACACGCTCAGGACAATCAGCGCCAGAAGAATGCGCAACTGTTCCGCCTTGAGTTTCAGGCCGATCCTTGCGCCAACCTGTGCCCCGACCACACCGCCAAGAAGCAACAGCAAAGCCAAAGCCATATCGACTGTGTAGTTTGTTACCGCATGCAAAAGCGTCGTGAACGCGGTCACAAAAATAATCTGGAACAGAGATGTGCCGATCACCGTCTTTGTCGGCATCCCTAGAATATAGATCATGGCAGGGACCATGATGAACCCGCCTCCGACACCCATCATCGCCCCGAGTATGCCGACGATAAGCCCGACAATCAGCGGCGGAAGCACCGAGATATAAAGCCCTGACGTCCGAAATCGCATTTTGAATGGCAAGGCATGAACCCAACCGCGCTGTTTGCGCACAAGTTTGCGGGGGCGCCCGGCTGCGGTGGATCGGGCCCTGCGAATGGCCCCAAGGCTTTCGACAAACATCAGCCCGCCAATTACGCCAAGGAAAACGACATAGCAGACTTTGACAAGCAGATCGACTTGCCCGAGTTCCTTTACGACATTGAAGATCATCACGCCGATGGTTGATCCGATCAATCCACCGACAAGCAAAACAGTGCCCATCCGGAAATCGACAGTCTTGCGTTTAAGATGTGCGAGGATGCCGGAAAACGAAGATGCAACAATCTGGTTGGCTTGTGTTGCAACCGCAACAGCAGGGGGGATGCCAATGAAAAACAGCAAAGGCGTCATCAAAAAGCCACCACCAACCCCGAACATGCCGGACAATATTCCTACAAGTCCACCTAAGCCAAGCAATAGAAATGCGTTGACGGAGACTTCGGCTATCGGAAGGTATATCTGCATGTCCAATTATAGCCTTGGCAAACTGACTTAGGCAATATTGTTGCCAATGCCAAATCTAGAATTCTGTCTCAAAAGCCTGCAATAAACCCCTCTTGATCGAAAAGGGGCTTATCGCTCTTTGACATAGGGCTCTCCGCCGGCGCGGGGTGGGACTGCCTTGCCGACAAACCCGGCAAGGATCACCACCGTCAAGATATAGGGAAGGGTGTCCATGACCTGTACTGGAATGATAAAACCGCCCAGATCAATATTCTGGTACCGCAGGGCAAGCGCCTGCAGGAGACCGAACAGCAAGCAGGCATACAGTGCATACCAAGGACGCCATTTCGCAAAAATCAGCGCCGCAAGTGCGATGTAGCCCCGCCCTGCAGTCATATCCTTGACGAACCCTGCCTGCAGTGCCGTTGACAGATACGCCCCCGCAATGCCGCACAAAACACCACATATCGCGACCGCGGCAAACCGGATGCCAACGACCGAAACACCGGCGGTATCCACTGCGGCCGGATTCTCGCCCACGGCGCGCAACCGCAGGCCGAACCTTGTGCGATACAAGATGTACCACGTGGCCGGAACACAGGCCAGCGCCACATAAACCAGTATCGAATGCCCCGACAGCAGCTCGGTATAGATCGGGCCAAGAACAGGCACAGTCGACAGGCTTTCGGCAAACGGCAGGGTGATCGGCTCGAACCGGGCCCCGCCAAAAAGCGACGGGGTCCTGCCGCCTTGGGAAAACCAGCTTTGCGCGATCAGCACCGTCAGACCGGCCGCAAGGAAATTGATGGCCACACCTGATATCAGTTGGTTCCCGCGAAAGGTGATCGAGGCCAGACCATGCAAAAGCGAAAGCGAAAGAGAGGCCGCGATGCCTGCCAAAAGCCCCAGCCAGACCGAACCGGATACATAGGCCACGGCCGCCGAGAACATCGCCGCCACCAGCATCTTGCCTTCGAGGCCGATGTCGAAAATGCCCGCGCGTTCTGAAAAAAGACCCGCAAGGCACGCCAGCAAAAGTGGTGTCGCAAGGCGCATCGTACTGTCCAGGACCTGCAGGAGGGTCATGAAATCCATTTGCCTACCCTTTCCGCAATCTGAGGAAGATCTTTTCGATCGGAATCCGGACCATGTTGTCCAAGGCGCCGGTAAAGAGGATCACCAAGGCCTGAATCACAACAATCAATTCTCGTGGGATCGAGGTGAACAGCGCCAATTCGGCCCCGCCCTGATACAAAAACCCGAACAGAATGGCCGCAATCGCCACCCCGAGCGGATGGGAACGCCCCATCAACGCCACGGCAATGCCTATGAACCCCGCCCCCTCGACCGAGTTCAGGACAAGCCGCTCAGCCTCGCCCATGACGTTGTTGATCGCCATCAACCCGGCAAGTCCACCGGAAATGATCATTGTAATCATGATGATTTTTACAGGGCGAATTCCGGCATAGATCGCGGCAGGCTCCGAATGGCCATAGGCGCGGATTTCGTACCCCAGACGCGTGCGCCAGATCAAAAGCCAGACCAGAACACAGGCAATGCAGGCAATAAAAAAGGTAATGTTTGCCGGTGCAGCCTTGGAAAACGGGATGCCGAAGGTGCCAAAAATATCATGCAACGTGGGCAATTTTGCGCCGTCTGGAAAGCGTGCCGTCGCAGGGTCCATCGCCCCGTCAGGACGCAATACATTCACCAACATATAGTTCAGAACCGCCGCACCGATGAAGTTGAACATGATTGTGGTGATCACAATATGGCTACCGCGCCGTGCCTGAAGCCACGCAGGCAACGCGGCCCACGCTGCACCGAATAACGCTCCTCCGATCATGGCTGCCGGCAACGCCAGCGCCCAATGGGGCCACGGCACCGACAAACACACAAGCGCCACACCAAGCCCGCCAAGAGTGGCCTGACCCTCGCCGCCGATGTTGAACAACCGCGCATGAAAGGCAACAGACACAGCAAGGCCCGTGAACATGAAGTTGGTCGCGTAATACAGCGTGTAGCCCCAGCCGTAGGTTGACCCGAGCGCGCCCGACACCATCATCTTGAGCGCCTCGACAGGGCTCTCGCCGATGGCCACAATAACCAGCCCCGACAAAATAAAGGCCAGTAAAAGCGAGATCAGCGGCACCAGCACCACATCTGCCCATTTCGGCATCACATCCATGTCACGCGGCCTTTCCGGTCATTCCGGCCATCAATAGGCCCAACTCTTTTTCATCGGTTGTGGTGGCGTCACGCTCGCCCATGATCTGACCATCGAACATCACCACGATGCGATCCGACAGCGACAGAATTTCTTCGAGTTCAACCGACACCAGCAGTATCGCCTTGCCCTGATCGCGCAATCGCACGATTTGCTGGTGGATGAATTCGATGGCACCGATATCGACCCCGCGGGTCGGCTGCCCGATCAGCAACAGATCGGGGTTGCGCTCTATCTCACGCGCCAGCACGATTTTTTGCTGGTTTCCCCCCGAAAAGTTTTTGGCATTGAGTTTGGGATTGGGAGGGCGCACATCAAAACGCCCCATTTTCTCGGCAGTATCTTGGCGAATAGCGGCATTGTTCATGAACAGGCCGGATTGATACCGTGGATCATCCTGATAGCCAAAGGCGGTATTCTCCCAGGCCATATAATCCATGATCAGGCCCTGGCGCTGGCGGTCCTCGGGGACGTGGGCAATGCCGCGCGCACGCCGGGAACGAGCGTCCGACCGTGTGCCGGTCAAGTCGATCGCCGTGCCGTTAACCTCGATTTCTCCGGTGCCTGTGCGGTATCCGGCAAGCACTTCCAGAAGTTCCGACTGCCCGTTTCCGGCCACCCCCGCCACTCCCAGAATCTCGCCGGCGCAGATGTCGAACGACACGCCTTTCAGACGCGCTACGCCTTTCTCGTCGGTGACCTTCAGGTTGCGGACCTTCAACATTGTTTTGCCCGGTTTTGCAGGGGTCTTTTCGACCCGCAAAAGCACTTTGCGTCCGACCATCAATTCTGCCAGTTGTTCAGGGCTGGTGCCGTCCGTCTTGACCGTGGCCGTCATTTCGCCGCGTCGCATGACGCTGACCGTGTCGGTTACATCCATGATTTCGCGTAATTTATGGGTAATTAGAATGATCGTTTTGCCTTCGGCGCGCAGGCGGCGCAGGATGCGGAACAACTGATCGGCCTCTGGCGGGGTCAGCACGCCGGTCGGCTCGTCAAGGATCAGGATATCGGCCTGCCGGTACAGCGCCTTGAGGATTTCGACCCGTTGCTGCATGCCCACGCCGATGTCTTCGATCAGCGCATCGGGGTCGACGTTCAACTCGTATTCGGCGGCCAGTTCGGTCAATTGCTTGCGCGCCTTGCGCAGCGAGGGCCCAAGCCGCGGGCCGTCCTCGGCCCCCAGAATGACATTTTCGAGTACGGAGAAATTCTCGACCAGTTTGAAATGCTGAAACACCATACCGATACCGGCGGCGATGGCGGCTTGACTGTCGGGGATCAGGGTCGGTTTGCCACCGATGAGGATCTCGCCGCTGTCGGCTTTGTAGAACCCGTAAAGAATTGACATCAAAGTCGACTTTCCCGCGCCGTTTTCGCCGATAATGCCGTGGATCGTGCCTCGAGTTACTTGGATCGAGATGTTCTTGTTCGCCTGCACCGGACCAAAAGCCTTCGAGATCCCGCGCAGTTCTATGGCCAGTTGCGTCATGGGCGTACCTGATCCTTTCGGGTCTTGTGCGTTGAAGCGACAAGGGGCCGTTCTGCTTGCGCAGTTCGGCCCCTTGCTCGTTTTATCAAAGTGACGTGCGCGGCACGATCACATGGCCGGGCAGGCGTTGTCTGACATGTAGTCATGGACCGTCAGGCTGCCATCGGCGATTTTGGCAGCAGCCTCGTCAACAAGGGCCTGCATGTCGGCACTGACCAGACCGGCGTTGAATTCGTCAACCGCATAGCCGACGCCGCCATTTGCAAGGCCCATCACGTTAAAGCCGGTTTCAAGCCCGGGACCATCGGTGAAGGCTTTGTAGACCGCGTTATCCACCCGCTTGAGCATCGAGGTCAGGACCTGACCGGGGTGAAGGTAGTTCTGGTTGCTGTCCACTCCGATCGACAAAATATTCTCGTCCGCGGCAGTTTGCAAAACGCCGACACCGGTGCCGCCTGCGGCTGCATAGACCACATCAGCCCCCTGGCTGATCTGTGCCTTGGTCAGCTCAGAGCCCTTTACCGGATCGTTCCATGCTGACGGGGTGGTGCCGGTCATGTTCTGGATCACGGTTGCATCGGGGTTCACCGCCTTGACGCCTTGCACATAGCCGCATGCGAATTTGCGGATCAGCGGGATGTCCATGCCGCCGATAAAGCCGACTGTGCCGGTCTTTGAGGCGCTGGCGGCCATCATACCGACCAGATACGAGCCTTCGTGCTCGTTGAAAACGACCGACCGTACGTTGGGCTGGTCAACGACCATGTCGATGATCACAAACGATGTGTCCGGATAATCGGGGGCGACCTCGGACAGAACGTTGCCAAAGGCAAAGCCGGTCATCACAACGGGGTTGGAGCCGGATTCAGCCAGCCGGCGCAGGGCCTGTTCGCGCTGTGCTTCGGACTGCATCTCGATCTCGCGGTACGTGCCACCGGTTTCGTCGGCCCAACGTTTCGCGCCAGCATAGGCTGCTTCGTTGAAGGATTTGTCGAATTTGCCGCCAAGGTCAAAAACCAATGCAGGGTCAGCGAGGGCTGCTCCGGCAGTGAGTGCCATGGCGGCTGTCGCGCCAAGGAACGTGCGCATGAATGTCATGTGATATCTCCTGTAGGTGATTTCGGGTGTCTTGAACCCGTGCGTGTCGATTTCAGGCCCAAAGCCGAACCTCTGACCCGATAAGGCCGCAGCACTCGGGATGGGTCAACTGCTTTTTAGCAAAAACACAGGCGGTATCGTCCTTAAAATCAATATCAGCCCCGATGCTATGTGGATCGAACCGGCCCGACGGAGCGCGTAAATACAAACGCGTCAATCCGCCGGCTGTCAGGGTCTTTGTAATAGGCGCGCCTTTGCCCCACCCGCTTGAATCCGGCAGTATGATACAGCGCAATGGCGGCTGTGTTCTCTGAACTGACTTCAAGAAAAACAGACGCTGCCGCTTTGGCTTGCAGGTGCGCAACAAAACGGTCCAGCAATCCGCGCGCGATGCCGCGGCGATGTTGCGCGGGATCAACGGCAAGCGTCAGGACTTCGGCCTCGCCCGCAATCAATCGTCCGATGATGAAACCGCCCGCACTGCACAGCACAAAACTGCCCGGGGCCGCAAGAGTGGCGTCGAATTCGGCCTCTGACCACGGGCGGGGGGTGTCAAAGGCTGCTGCATGCAACAGCGCCATTTCGGCGGGCGTCATGACAACATCAATGGGGCAGGGTCGCGCGGTGGCGCCGCATCTGCTGCTCGAAGGTAGAGCGGGGCAGGGCGTTCGAGGGTCTGCGGAGCGGCTTGTACAAGACGGCGTGCCGCGATGCGCGCGATGGCGACGCCCTCGGAATATGTGGGCTTTGCGATTTTGGCGTTCAGGATGCCGGCAACAGATTCCGCCGCCGTCCCGACGCAGGTCAGGTTCGCGGCTGCATAGCCAGAAGAAGGCAGTGCCGCGACGGACATGAACGTTGGCGTGGTGTCGTAACCCGGTCCAAAGCCTTGCAAATAGATCTGACCGCGCCGTGCATCCAGACACGCCAGAACAGGGCCTGAATGTCCTTCGGCCTGAACCTCAAGCAGCGACACGCCGATCGCGGGGATGCGTAGGCTCAAAGAAAGCCCCCGCGCTGCGGCGACCGAAATGCGGATGCCAGTGAAATTGCCCGGACCGATGCCCACACCCAGCGCCGATAGATCGGACAGGCCGATCCCGCCGTCCTCCAGAACGTCGCCCAATAGGCCCATCAACCGTTCGGCCTGACCCTTTGCCATCTCTTCATGGCGGGTGGCGATGATGGTGCCGTTGCACAGCAAAGCGGCCGCGCAATGCGCGGCCGATGTGTCAAAGCCCAGAATGTAGCCGTGATCAGACGGCAACAGGGCGCACTTCGGTCACTTCGGGAATGTAGTGCCGCAGCAGGTTCTCGATGCCCATTTTAAGGGTCAGTGTCGAGGACGGGCAACCGGCACAGGCGCCTTGCATGTGCAAATAGACCACACCGCGCTCGAATCCGTGAAAGGTGATGTCGCCGCCATCTTGTGCCACAGCCGGTCGCACGCGGGTATCAAGCAGCGTCTTGATCTGGACGATGATCTCTGAATCCTCGCCGCTATGCTCGGCGTGGCCACCGGCGGCTTGTGCTTCGGCATCCATCACCGGCTGACCGGATTGGAAATGCTCCATCACAGCGCCCAGAATGGCGGGTTTTACGTGATCCCACTCAAGCCCTTCTGCTTTGGTCA
>JBLIFE010000084.1:0-8166 GCA_047633515.1 Paracoccaceae bacterium
ACAAAGACCTTGATGACGGCATCGTGGAAATTGCCATCTTCCGAGGCCGGTGCACCGGGCGCGCCCGACATCGTGAACGCGTTGCGCGACCAGTCAAGCGAGGCCCCCATCCGCTTGAGTTGTCCGATGATGGTGCCGCCGGACTTCTCTTTTTGCTCCCAGACGCGCTTGGTAAAGGCCTCGCGGCCCATTTCGCGGCGGTTGGTTTTGCCTTCGGCGGCCAGTTCGCGCTCTACGACCATCTGTGTGGCGATGCCAGCGTGATCCTGCCCGGGCTGCCACAGCGTGTCAAAGCCGCGCATCCGGTGCCAGCGCACAAGAATATCCTGAAGGGTGTTGTTGAACGCGTGCCCCATGTGCAACGAGCCGGTGACGTTGGGCGGCGGGATCATGATGCAAAACGTCTCGTCGCGCGACGCATTCGCGCCGGCCTTGAAGGCCCCTGCGGCTTCCCACGCGTCATAAAGGCGGGCCTCGGCATTGGCGGCGTTGAATGTCTTTTCCATCGGCATGGTATGGCCCCTGAACTTTTGAGTTATGCGTGGTCTATCCAAACCGTGTGCAAAGGGGAAGGGGATCGACGCATTTCGCCACTGGACACAAAGCGCGCGCAGGCTAATGTCCAACCAACAGCGGTAGCAGGAGCAGACATGCACAAATTCGGTGAGAGCCAGTCGATCAAGCGCACAGAGGATACCCGGTTTCTGGTTGGACAGGGCAAGTATGTGGACGACATTGCCCCCCAGGGCGCGTTGCACGGTTTTGTTTTCCGCAGCCCCGTCGCACACGCCACCATAGTGTCTCTGGATGTAGAGGCCGCCCGCGCCTTGCCGGGGGTGCAGATGGTGCTAACCGTAGAGACACTTGAGCAGGCAGGTTTGCCGCTTGATATCGAGGCGTCACTTGTGACCAATCTTGATGGCACAAAAGGGGCCTCTCCGCTGCGGCCGCATCTGGCCAAAGGGCGGGTTCGGTTTGTCGGCGAAGCTGTGGCGATGATTATTGCCGACACGCTGAACATCGCCAAGGAAGCCGCAGAGCTGATCGAATTCGAGTATGACGAGCTTGAACCCTCCATGGGGCTGCATCCGGGTGGAGAGACGTTGCACACCGAGGCCCCCGGAAATCTGGCGTTTGACTGGGGGCTGGGGGATGAAGCGGCCACCGAGGCCGCCCTTGCCGGATCGGTGCGCCGGATCAAACTTGAAATCGCGGACAACCGCGTGATCGCAAACTCGATGGAGCCGCGCGCGGCATATGCCGAATGGGTCGAGGGGCGTGCGCATCTGTGCTTTGGTGGACAGGGCGTTTGGGGGATGAAAGGCCGGCTGGCGGCTTTTTTCTCGCTGCCAAAGGACGCGATCCGTGTGACCATCCCCGATGTGGGCGGCGGGTTCGGCATGAAGGGCTTTCCGTATCCCGAATATTTCCTGATCACCTTTGCCGCGCGTGAGCTGGGCCAGCCCGTGCGGTGGTTCTCGGAGCGCACCGAGGCGATGCTGAGCGACAATGCCGGACGCGATCTTGTGTCGGTGGCCGAGCTTGGGTTTGACGAGAACAACAAGATTACCGCCTACCGCGTTGAAACGCGCTGCAATCTGGGGGCGTATAACTCGGACTTCGCACAAGAGATCCAGACATCCTTGTTCGCAAAAGTCTTTCCGGGAACCTACGACATCAAAACCGGGTATCTGGGCGTGAAGGGTATTTACACCAACACCACGCAGGTCGATGCCTATCGCGGTGCCGGTCGCCCCGAGGCGATTTATGTGCTGGAGCGGATCATGGATTACGCCGCTCGCGAACTGGGTGTCAGCCCTTGGGAGTTGCGGCGCCGCAACTTCATTCCGGTGGATGCCTTCCCCTACACCAGCATCAGTGATGTAACGTATGATTGTGGCGATTTCCGGCGGGTTCTGGACCGGATTGCCGAAACCGCTGATGTGGCCGGCTTTGCCGCGCGGCGGGCGGCGTCCGCGGCACAGGGGAAATTGCGGGGCATGGGGCTGTGCTATTACATCGAATCCATTCTGGGCAACCCGTCAGAGGTGGCTGCGATGGAATTCAATGATGACGGCACAGTGTCGCTTTTTGTCGGGACACAGTCGAACGGTCAGGGCCACGAGACAGTTTATGCGCAGTTCCTGTCCGATCAGACCGGCGTGCCGTTCGAGCAGATCGTGATCGTTCAGGGCGACAGCGATCGTATCGCGTCGGGGGGCGGTACGGGCGGCTCGCGGTCTGTGACGGTTCAGAACACCGCAACACTGGCCACGGTCGATGTGATGGTGGCCAGCTTCATTCCTTTTGTGGCTGGGCAGCTTGAGGTCGATGCCGACGATGTCGAATTCGACGGCACGCGCTTTCGCGCCGATGGCAGTAACCGGACGCCCGATATGCTTGAGGTGGCGGGCATGGCCCGCGCCGCCGGTCGGATGGATTTGTTGGAGCACACCGCGACGATCACGCTGGAGCAACGCAGCTTTCCCAACGGTGCGCATGTGGCCGAGGTCGAGATCGACCCCGATACCGGTGTGGTCGAGGTTGCCAAATACACAGTTGCCGATGATTTCGGAAACCTTGTGCATCCGATGCTTGTCGAGGGGCAAATTCACGGTGGTGTTGCCCAAGGCATCGGTCAGGCGCTCTCCGAGCACGTGGTTTATGACGAAAGCGGGCAGTTGTTGACGGCGACCTTTATGGATTACGCGATGCCGCGGGCGGACAATGTGCCGATGATCGACTTTTCCACGGTGCCGTTGCCGACAAAGACCAACCCGCTTGGCATGAAGGGGTGCGGCGAGGCGGGAACAGTGGGCGCGCTTGCTGCGGTTACCAACGGCGTTCTTGATGCGGTGTGGGACACCGGGGTGCGGCAGGTCGACATGCCGTTCACACCGAACCGGATGTGGGAAATGCTGTCTGATCGTCCGATCGCCGCTGAATAGGCGCACACGGCCAAGCAACCCCGTCTGTCCTGCAAAACCAAAAGAAGCGCGCCGTGTTTGTTGTGGCGCGCTTCTTTCGTTTGAACGGGCGGTGGATCGAACTACGGCTTGGGTCGTTTGATCAGGCCACGTCGCGCAAGCGTGTTGCGCGGGTCTGTACGCCCAATGCGTGGCAGATATCGCGGGTCAGGCCGGGCCGGTTCAGGGTGTAGAAATGCAGATGCTCGACCCCTTCCTCCAACAATTCCGAGCACAATTCAGTTGCCAGCGCGGTTGACAGCAAATCGCTGCGTCCGTCCCGTGTGGCGACATCGAAAGCCGCGTCAAGCCACGCGGGAATCTGCGTTCCGCATTTTTGGGCAAAGCCGCGCGTGTTCTTCCAGTTCTCGATTGGCAGGATGCCGGGAAGGATCGGTGCGGTGATCCCTGCCGTCACGCAGCGGTCGCGGAACCGCAAAAATGTCTCTGATTCAAAGAAAAACTGTGTGATCGCGGCATCGGCACCGGCGTCGATCTTTGCTTTCAACCAGTCGATATCGGCCTGCGCATTCGCGGCATCGGGATGTTGATCGGGATAGGCGCCGACGTGGATCGTGAAGTCGGAGACCGACTTGAGGCCGGAAATCAGATCACAGGTATCTGTGAATCCCTCGGGATGTGGCGTGAAGTCTGCGGCGCCTTTTGGTGGATCCCCGCGCAGCGCGACGATGTGGTTGATACCGGCTTTTGCGTAATCTGCTGCGATAGCCAGCGTTTCGGCGCGGGTGGCATCGACACAGGTCAGGTGGGCGGAAACCGGCAATTCGGTACCAGACTGGATCGCAAGAGCAGCCTCGTGGGTGAGTTTGCGCGTTGTGCCCCCCGCGCCATAGGTTACCGAGACGAATTCGGGTCCAAGCGGGGCGAGCGATTGCACTGTGTCCCACAACTTGAAGCTGGCCGCGACTGATTTGGGCGGGAAGAATTCAAATGAAATACGTGGTGGCGACATGGTGCAAATCCTTTTTCGTGTTGGCCAGAGTGTCGCATAGACTGGGGGATGAAACAAATTCATAATTCTCATCAACATTATGAGGTCTGCATGCATATAGAGTTTCGTCACCTTCGAACCATCCAGATGATCCATTCCGCCGGAGGGTTGGCGCGGGCGGCTGATATCCTCAACATCACGCAATCGGCCCTGTCGCATCAGATCAAGGGACTTGAGGGGCAGGTGGGGGTCGAGCTGTTCGTGCGGCGCTCCAAACCGCTAAAATTGTCGGCGGCGGGCCTGCGGCTTTTGCGCGCCGCCGAACGTATCCTGCCAGAGGTCGCAGCTCTCGAGGAAGAATTCAACGGGTTGCGCGCGGGCAAATCGGGGCGTTTGCACATCGCTATCGAATGTCACGCCTGTTTCGAGTGGCTGTTTCCGGTGCTCGAACTGTTCCGCAAGGCGTGGCCGGAGGTAGATGTCGATATTCGCCCCGGTTTGGCATTTGACGCCCTGCCGGCGCTGGCAAAGGAAGAAGTGGATTTGGTGGTGTCCTCCGACCCCGAGAGCATCGCGGGCATCGAGTTCACGCCGCTGTTCGATTACGAGCCGGTGTTTGTTGCCTCCTCCAAGAACCCTCTGGCCGACGAACCCTTTGTGACGGCCGAACACTTCCGTGATCAGACCCTGATCACCTATCCGGTGGAGCGCTCGCGGCTCGATATTTTTAGCCAGCTTCTGATTCCCGCCAAGATCGAACCGCGTTCCGTCCGGCAAGTCGAGCTGACGGCGGTTATTTTGTTGTTGGTCGCGTCCAACCGTGGTGTTGCCGTGTTGCCCGATTGGGTGGTGCGCGAGGTGCGCTATAATTCCGACTACGTCACCCGCCCGATCACTGAAAAAGGACTGACGCGGCGGCTGTTTGCGGCCACCCGCAGCGATGATGTGGCCAAGCCTTACATGGCGCATGTGCTCAATCTTGCGCGGACGGTGCCGCTCAAATTACAACGTGGCGGCGACGTCTAGCGGCAATTGCGCAGGTTTGAGGGCTTTCCTTCATGCAATTTGATTGCTAGGGGACGCGCTGGAACTCAAGGAGCCGGATCATGGTGGGCAGTGCGAATCTCAATTTGATGATCAAGGCGGCGCGTAAGGCCGGTCGGTCATTGGTCAAGGATTTTCGGGAAGTCGAAAACCTTCAGGTCGGCAGCAAAGGCCCGGGCGATTTTGTCAGCAAGGCAGATATTGCGGCCGAGAAAATCCTCAAGGACGAATTGCGCGGCGAGCGGCCGATGTATGGTTGGTGTGCCGAGGAAAGCCCCGAAGAGGAAGGTGTCGATCCGACCCGCCGCTGGATTGTTGATCCGCTGGACGGCACGACAAACTATCTGCACGGGCTGCCCCATTTTGCGGTGTCTATCGCGCTTGAACACAAGGGCGAGATCGTGTCGGGTGTGATCTATGACCCGGCCAAGGACGAAATGTTTTTTGCCGAAAAAGGGCAGGGCGCATGGATGAACGAAAGCCGGATGCGGGTTTCGGGGCGCACCTCGATGATCGAGACGATTTACGCTACGGGTCTGCCGTTCGCGAACAAGCCGTATTTGCCTGCTGCACTTCAGGATGTTGCAAAGCTGTCGCCGGTTTGTGCGGGCGTGCGCCGTTTCGGGGCGGCATCGCTTGATCTGGCCTATGTCGCGGCCGGTCGTTATGACGGATACTGGGAGCGTGGATTGCAGCCTTGGGACGTCGCCGCCGGTGTTGTGATCGTGCGTGAGGCGGGTGGTTTTGTCGAGCCGATCCGCTCGGGGCAAAGCATTGTCAACGACGGCCATGTCATTGCTGGAAGTGGCGCGATCTTTGATAGTTTTGCAAAGGTTATCCGCGCAAAGTAATTAGCGCCGCCGCCGCACATGCGGGATATGCGAGCGTGCGTAACGCACCTTGGCATGGGGCGGATGACCGCGGTTTGTCGACCAGAACCTGATGCCGCCCAGCCGGAAAAACAGTGGCAGCGTCAGGATAAGGCCGGCGACAAAACCGCCTGCATGCGCCCAATGCGCCACTCCGCCGCCCGCTGTTACCGTCGAGGTGCCGTTGAAAACCTGTATCCCGAACCAGACCCCCAGCATGATCCACGCAGGAATGGCGAAGATACGAAAGAAAATGATGAAGATGAACAAAACATCGACCTTGGCCCGTGGAAACAACAACAGATAACCGCCCATGACACCTGCGATGGCCCCTGAGGCCCCTACAAGCGGCACGGGAGAGCCCGGATCGCTCGCCACATGCGCCGCGCTGGCAAGCACACCACAGGTCAGATAGAACGCCGCAAACCAGCCGTGTCCCATCTCGTCTTCGAGGTTGTCGCCGAAAATATACAAAAACAGCATGTTCCCGCCAAGGTGCATCCAGCCGGCGTGTAGAAACATCGAACTGACATAGCTGTGCGGGCTGCTCTGGGCGGGGATCAACGCCCACAGGTTGTAAAAACGGTACAATTCGGAAGCAGATCCCGAAAGCTCTTGATAGCTGAGAAAAATGAGAATGTTCGCGGCAATCAACCCGTAAGTGACGAAGGGCGTGCGCGTGGACGGGTTGTGATCTCGAATTGGAAACATGGTGGCACGCTGCCTTGTGCAGGCGGTCGGGTCAAGCACCAGCACGTGTTCGGGGCGGGATGTTTTTGTCCGCGCCCTGATCGAGGCGTTACAATTTTACCTTGACCAAAGTGCAAACCGTCCCATCATTCCTTCGCATGAAACACATTCCGCTTATTGCCGCGCTGATGTGCGCTGCTGCACCCGCCTTTGCCAATTCTGAAACATGTCCTGCTGCGGCCATCGACGAGAATCGTCGTGCGGCTTTGATGGCACAGGTCAGGGTCGCTCCGAATGCGATGGAGGCGCGGCTGATTACCAACCAGCTGTGGGAGATGTGGGCAACCGCCCCCGATGCCCATGCTCAGGAGATGCTTGATCTAGGGATGGAGCGGCGGCGGATTTCCGATCTGGACAAGGCGATACGTTCATTCGACGCGGTCATCGCCTATTGTCCCGATTATGCCGAAGGTTACAATCAGCGGGCTTTTGTCCGCTTCATGCGGCAGGATTACATCGGTGCGCTCGAGGATCTTGAGGCAGCCATTGCCCGAAGTCCCGAACATATCGCTGCGATCACTGGAAAGGCGCTTACGTTGATCGGGCTTGAACGTGATGTCGAGGCGCAGATATTGCTGCGCGAAGCCCTCAAGATGAACCCCTGGCTGTCGGAGCGACGCTTTTTAACGCCGCTGCAGGGGAACCCGTTGTAGCGCGCCACTTGGCTGCCTGCGGTTTGAGCAAACGAAGGGCCTGTCACGCTGCCCGGTGCAATCAATGCGCTTGAGGGCTTGAGGCCAAGAACATTCCGGCTTATCTGGAACGAACGCTGCGGGCGTGATGGAATGGTAGACATATCAGACTTAAAATCTGAAGGGCGTATGCCCGTGTGGGTTCGAGTCCCACCGCCCGCACCATATTTTATGCGTTAAGCCACTGAAGTTAATGCACTTATACATTATTTTCTCTGCGCTCGTTGCATCTTGAGTGGCATTTAAATCGCCTACATTGGATCTGTTTCTGATGCTTGGGAGGTGCAAGGGAAGCATTTCAACTGGAACGGATATCTCACGCCTTTACGGTTTGCCCGTCGGCTGTTGGTAGCAGATGCCATTGCGCCGCGTTCGTCATCAGGAAAATTCCCTTATTAGGGATTTTTTGGAACAGACTTCAGACCAATAGCTTGCAAGTTCACGCTATGCCGATGGATCAAAAGACTGGGCATCTTCAGCAATGGCGTCCGCTGTAACATCCTTTGCGGTTGGGTGGCTGGCTTTAATCTTAGGCGCACTTTTTTCCAAGACACCAAATTGCTCCCAACGTCCCGACAAAACGCGGGTACAATTATCTCTAGGTCAACGATGAAGTTTGTTTTCTGGGCGAACCTTGCAGCCAAGTGTTTGGAGTATAAGATATGAAACCTATCCAATCGACCGCTGGTTGCGGTCCCGATTATGCTCGGCAAATATCACGCCACGGTCCTCACTGCTAGGTGTTTGATCCCACGGTTTGATGGTGCAATCTGTTCTTTGGAATGGAAGGAAGCATTATGGGACAAGTACGTCACGGCTGCGCCACGACCACGCACGCAATCAGAGCAACACTACAGCGATCGCAAGCTACAACCGCGGCGCTGAGCCGGGAA
>JBLIFE010000085.1:0-8162 GCA_047633515.1 Paracoccaceae bacterium
CCAATATACCCCATCTCAAATGCGTCATGCGTTCTCCATCAGGCATATCAGATGCCATTCATTGCAATACATGCCCGCAGCCTAAGGCGCACGGCCCGGCACGACAACCAACTCGAAAGCGCACGGCCCTGCAAGAAAAAGCCCCCGCCGGTTTTACGGCAGGGGCAAACGGCTTTGTCCGAAAAGAAATGACCGCCAAGCAATCCGCCGAATAAAGCGGCCTGTGTCAGGCAGTTGCCATGCCCTTATCGTGCGCAAGTTCACGCATGCGCTTTTGTAGTTTCTCGAACGCCCGCACCTCGATCTGGCGAATCCGCTCGCGGCTTACGGAATACTGCACCGACAATTCTTCAAGTGTGACAGGGCTGTCACGCAGGCGCCGCTGTTCAAGAATATCCCGCTCGCGATCATTCAGAACCGCCATCGATGCCCCCAGCAATTCACGCCGGATGGTCAGCTCATCGTTGGCCTCGTAATCGCCGGCCTGATCGGCCTTTTCGTCTTCGAGCCAATCCTGCCATTGCGTCGTGGTGTCTCCGTCGGACCCAACCGTCGCATTCAGCGACGCATCCCCGCCCGACAAACGGCGATTCATCGAGATCACTTCCGTTTCGGTCACATTCAGGTCATTTGCGATACGTGCCACATTTTCAGGGCGCAAATCACCCTCTTCCAAGGCACCGATCCTGTGTTTCGCCTTGCGCAGGTTGAAAAAAAGCTTCTTTTGCGCACTTGTGGTGCCAAGCTTTACCAGCGACCAGGACCGCAGGATATATTCCTGAATGGAGGCCCGTATCCACCACATCGCATAAGTCGCAAGCCGGAAACCCCGTTCGGGATCAAAACGTTTGACCGCCTGCATCAATCCCACGTTTGCCTCGGAAATAACCTCGGCCTGTGGCAGGCCGTAGCCACGATATCCCATGGCGATCTTGGCGGCCAGACGCAGGTGGCTGGTGACCATTTTATGCGCGCTTTCGCTGTCCTCACGCTCGACCCACGCTTTGGCCAACATGTATTCCTCTTCGGGCTCCAGCATCGGAAACTTGCGAATCTCTTGCAAATATCTGTTCATTCCTCCTTCGGGGGAGGGAGCGGGAAGTCGGGAATAATTGCTCATGATGTACCCTCTGTCGGTTTGGCACCCTTAAGGCCGCCAGTGTTTATGATCAGATAGGAAGCTGAACCGTACAGTTCAAGTTTGCGCTACCAAGTGCTGCGTTTTTCTCCGATCAGTACACGAAATAGGGTCAATCGATAGCAAAGTCATCTTTTGTGACAAAGCCTCACGCGGTGTTGTTGTCGGGTTTGCCACCCAAAGCCGTTATCAGATGGCACATATCCGCAGGCATCGGCGCCTCGAACATCATGTGATCCAGTGTCACGGGGTGGATAAACCCAAGACTGGCCGCATGCAGCGCCTGACGGGAGAACTGGCGTGCGGCCTCTGAACCGACATCGCCGACCGCCTTGACCGACAGCTTTCGCCGCCCACCGTAAACCGGATCACCGATCAACCCGTGACCGACATGCGCCATATGCACCCTGATCTGGTGGGTGCGCCCCGTTTCAAGCCGACACTCCACCAGAGCGGCAGTTTCGGGGGTGCCGTAGCGCTCCAGCAAGCGCATCCGCGTGATGGCGTGACGCCCCCCTTTGAACAACACAGCCTGCCGCTGGCGATCTGTCTTGTGGCGCGCCAATTGAGTGCTGATGCGCAGCGTGCCGCCACTTTCCCAATGGGTGCCGGGCACACCGCGCAACCGCGGATCGCCCGCGTCAGGCACACCGTAGACGACAGCCAGATACCTGCGTTTGGCAGTGTGGGCCTCGAATTGGGCCGCAAGGCCGTGATGGGCGGCGTCCGATTTCGCAACCACCAGCAGACCGGTGGTGTCTTTGTCGATCCGGTGCACGATGCCGGGGCGCTTTTCTCCGCCGATCCCGCTCAACGCGCCGCCGAAGTGATGCAGCAAGCCGTTCACGAGTGTTCCCGTAGGAGACCCCGGGGCCGGATGCACGACCATGCCGGCCGGTTTATCAATCACGATCAGATCCGCGTCCTCGTGGACGATTCGCAGGTCCATCGGCTCCGCCAAGGTGTCGACATCAACCGAGACCGGCACCGTGACCTCGATAATATCACCTTCCTCGACACGCATTTTGCTGTCGGTGACCACCTGGCCTTTGATGCTGACCTGCCCGTCGGCAATCAGCCGCATCAGCCGTGACCGGCTGAGGCTTTCCGCCTCTGGCACATCACGCGCCAACGCCTTATCAAGTCTGGCGGGTGGGTCGGGTTGGATTTCAACCCGCACAAGGCGTGAAAGGCTTGACATGCAAGATGCTCCTGAAGACGAACCGGCGCCAGCCAACCTGCGTTTTCTCAAAGCGTTGGTGACGGCGCTGACATTGGTGATGATGCTGGGCATGGGTACTTTGGTGGTGCTCTTTATCACCCGTTTCCCCAAGGCGCAAAGCCTGTCGTTACCTGCGCAAATAACCCTGCCCGAAGGCGCGACGGCGACCGCCTTTACCCAAGGTCAGGGATGGTTCGCAATTGTGACGACCGATGACCACATCCTGATCTATAACCGCAAAGACGGCGCCCTGCGCCAGACAATTGCCATTTCACGACCATGACACCCGTCACACGAACACGGCTTGCGATGCGAAAGTGATAGAAATAATGGTACCACCTCCCCGGTTTGAACGGGGGACCTCTTGATCCACAATCAAGCGCTCTAACCAACTGAGCTAAGGCGGCACTGAAGGTCGAATAAACGTCCCATGAACGCATTGCAAGACCCTTGGTGTGCGTTTTTACATGATACCCGGTTGTAACCGGTTCTGCGCGGGCCTCTTGCGCTACCGTAAAGACCACGTTACCCGACGCCATCACGTACGGAGACCATGATGAGCATCAACAAAGAAAGCGACGTTGCCGCCAGCCTGCAAATCGGGCCGACCAGCCTTGGCATGGTGCGTATCTACCTTGAAGGGGACGGAATTGACCTGCCTCTTGATTTCGAGCCGGACGAGGCGCGCGATATTGCCGAAGAAATACTGGCAGCCGCCGCGCGTGCGGAAAGTATGGTCAAACGCTGACCCTTGAAACAGGGACAGTGTGTATTTGTCGCACCAAGAGCGCCCTTTGACAGCCACAACGCATGCGAACCCCGAGCGAGGGGAGCGCTCCCGCCGGCTCCAAGGACATTTTACAATGTAATGTCGCCTGTTGGGCCGGGCAGCCGGGGCAAGCCCCGACTGTGTGCCCCGACCCGGGTAGCAGTCTGCAGCATCCACCGCACCGGGAAAATGGCCGAGATCACGACCTCATCCCCGATTGCGCGCCCGGGTCACGCAAAGCTTGCAACCGCTTTGCAGCATGACGGGCAAAAAGCTGCATCATCGCCTTGCGGCGCGGACCGGAAAGGCGATTCTCGGGTCCAATCGCGAGAATTTCGGCGTCATAACTATCTGCGAGGATCAGCCCCGTTTCGGGTGGCAGCACGTCAGTCTGGAAATTCGCATCTACGGCCCAAAAAAACCGGTCGCACCACTCAAGATAGCCACGCCACTTGTGATCCGCGCGGTAGTCGGCCAACGATGATTTGCACTCCACCACCCAAATCTCGGACTTGGGGCCCAGTGCCATCACGTCGACACGCAGGCCACGCGTCGGCACCAGCTCCTCGACCGTGACAAAATCATGCGCCGCAAGATGGCGGCACACGCCACGCGCCAGACTTTGACCCGGGGTGAGACACCTATCCGGCTCAAACGCTTGGTTCAAGTGGGTATTCTGACCCTGCCCGGTATCTTGACCAAGGCTGCGAGCTGTCTGTGAAGGGTCCTTAAACATGGCAATACGTATGAACATAGCATGAACACAACACAAGGCATTTACGCACTTTGTGTCTGTCATTCTGGCAAACAGACCTCTTGTAAAAACCTGTGCGCAAGCGTATCTATGGTGACGGCGGATCTGTCCTTCTCGTCAATGGGGTCATATTCCAGTGGCCTTAAGCAATTCCGAGGGAGCTGGCTCTGTGCGGACCCTGGTTCGTTTACCTGGCGCCCACCTGTACATACAGGTCCTCGGGAATAACCAACCCCGACGGATGCGTACGGTCCCCGCCACCTTTTCGCCACCCTTCACGTGCTTTTAGCACGCCACGTGAAGGGTAGGCTCAGATACAAGCAAGCGGTCCCCTAATCTTAGGACAAAGCGCTGCGGTGGCTTGACCTGCCCCTTCGAAGCGCCGAGGATGTTAAAATGTACATTCGCAAATTGACCCCCGATTACGCCGTCTCGCCGCAGATCACACCAACAGACTTACCGGCGATTGCCGCGGCAGGATTCAAGACCATTCTCTGTAACAGGCCTGACGCCGAGGTTCCTGCTGATTTGCAAGCTGAGTCCCTGCGCGCCGCAACCGAAGCCGCAGGGCTGACCTTTGTCGAGAATCCGGTCACACACGGTGCGATGACATTGGCGCTGATCGAATTGCAGTCCCAAACAATCGCGGGGCCAGGTCCGGTTCTGGCGTATTGCGCGTCGGGCACCCGGTCGACTGTGGTTTGGATGTTAGGTCAGGCACATAATGTGCCATCCAACACGTTGATTTCTGCAGCCGCCGAAGCGGGCTATCAACTCGAGGGCTTGAGACCACAACTCGACTCGGCCTTCAGAGGTTAACCCGACCTGCCGTTTGTCGGCAGCACCGGCTTGTTATCAGCGAACAGAGAGATTGGGCAGATCGTCAAGCGACGGCAAATCCGGAAAGCCTCATGCGCCGCCCAGATCGGGAAGATCGGGGAAGTCGGGGATATCCGGCAAGTCGAGCAACGCCCCCAGATCGGCCATATCCGGAATATCCGGCATCGCGGACAAATCACCAAAGTCTGAAATATCGTCACCGTCGCCTGCACCGAGGATATCAGGCAGATCACCAATGTCCTGAATACTGCCAAGATCCGAGAGATCGGGCATGTTCATCTCTGGAACTCCGGTGTCCAGGCTCATGAGGTTGTCGATACCCCCCTCATCTTCCTCCTCCATCGGCCCGACCGTCTCCATCAGGTCCTTTTCCGCCGAAGCGGTGCCGTGGGGCCCAGAGCCACTTGCATCTCTAAAGGACCGGCGCGCCTGTTGCTGCGCAGTGACGTCCGCTCCATTGATCCGAATAGCGCGCTGCCCCATGGATTGCCCCAGACGCCCATGTCCTGCCAGCCGTCCGTCGCTGCCTTCGATCCGAACGTTTCCGACACTGGCCAACGGCACATTAACAAGGTCACCTATCTTTAACGCCCCCAAATCAGAAATCGGCATTTCAAGGCGATATAAAATCGCCCGGACTTCGACATCTGCCTCTGCCACCACCTCCGCAAGATCCGCAGCCCATTTCGCATTTTTCGGACTTTGAATTTCAGGTTCGGTCATCGGTTTTCGGGGATCACCCTGCGCCGCACCCGACCGTTTGCCTGATCCGTTCGCTTTGCGTCGCACCCCCGGACGGGAGCCATCGGCAAGAACAGCAAGAATTGCCCGCCCTGCACGCACATCCTCACCGATAGAGACATCAATTTCCAACAGACGATACGGCGCGTCCTCAAGCAACAACGCCAAGGGCCGGGCGTCGGGGATCGCACTGCAATAGCTGTAACCTTGCGCCCATTGACTGTCTGGAACCTCGCTCAAACCCACATCGAATTCGTGCAACAAACGGTCGATCCAGTCCGCCACAAGAATTGCATCGGTCCGGGTGGCCCGCCGCGCGGCGGGCAAAACGGGGTTTATCCGCCCAATCGTTTGAAATTCAACCAGCCCCGCAAAAAGCATCGGGTCAAGCGCCAGAAGTCCTTGTGCATCTCCGGGGCCTTCAACCACCGCCAAAAGGCACTTTTCGGGTAGCATATCCAGCAGCTCGCTCAGCGAGTTCATCGCAAGCTTGCACCCTGACAGGTGCATCGCCAATCCGAACGCATCCTGAGAGGCACGCGCAACCGCTTCGGCCATGGCCTTTTCAGGGGTCATGACGGAAACTTGCCCACGCAGGCTGGAAACAGCCTTGCGTCTGAGCACGGATTGCGGCGCGGCGTCTGCCATGAAAAAATGAAACCTTGGAGACTGAATGTATCTTTACGGTTTCACAGATCGAAGTTTTGAAATGGTTAATTCAGGCTTGCGAACGGGGGGCAGGCTGTTATTTCGCCTATTCTTTAACCGTCAGTGGGCAGGCTGACACGGAAAGCTGCCCCCGCCTGACCGGGAACATAAACGACACTCCCCCCCAGCCGGATCATGATTTCGCGACATATGGCAAGCCCCAGCCCTGCACCGCCTGCCGCAGAGCTGTCTGCCAGCCTCGAGAATTTCTCGAAAATGATGTCCTGACTGCGTTCGGGAATGCCCGACCCGTTGTCGATAAAATCGATCTGCACCACCCCCTCCAGTTTACGCACCCTGATCTTGAGCGTCGGGCTGTCGGCATCACAATATTTGCACGCATTTCCAATCAAATTGATAAACACCTGCGTCAGCCTGTCCCCGTCCGTGTGCAGCACCAGCCCCTCCGAACGCACGCGCCTGTCCACGACAAGCGCGTGCGCGCCCTCCATCACCCCCGCGGCCGCAACGGCACGGTCAATCAACCCCCCAAGGTCCGTCGACGCCATATGCAGCGTCACCTGCGCATTTTCCAGCACGCTCAAATTGAGCAGATCGTCCAGAAGCCGTGTCAGCCGAAGGGCTTCGTCATGGATCACCCCCGCAAAACGCGCGCGTTCGGTACTCTCAAGCGCACTATCGCGAAGAATTTCCGAAAAGGCGCGGATCGAGGTCATGGGCGTGCGCAACTCGTGACTGATCTGACTTAGAAAGGCGTCTTTCTGAATCGAAAGGGCAGTCAGTTTCTCGTTTGCCTGTTGCAATTTGCGCGCGGTCAACGCCAGCTCTCCGGACTGCTCCTCTAACTGGCTGGAATATTCCAGAATTTGCTGCGCCTCGTCCGCAACGCGCATCAAATCCTCGACCAGCACCGCCGAGCTTCCGGCGATCTGGCCAACCATGGCATGCGCCGTAGCCGAGCCGACAGAACCTGCCAGCTCACGCTCCAGCACCTCAAGGAACTCAGGCGTCGGGTCGGGCAGGAATCCCTGCTTTCCTTGCCTTTGCGCCGCATTCTGAAACAAGGCTTGTGCCTGCATCGGGCCAATAATCCGTTGCGCCATGAGCAACAGGTCCTCGGCCTCTGCTGCGCCGCGCGCCCAACCGCGCGCAGCAACTGTATGTTGAAACACATTCACCATCTGCGCGCCCTGCAACCGCTCGAGCGGGGTCGGAAAGCTGGCGATAGACACGATACAAAACGCCGTGGTATTCAGGATCATCGACCAGAAAACCGCATGAACCAGCGGATCAAGCCCTGCAATTCCGAACAATGCCTGCGGGCGCAGCCAGCCAATGCCAAACGGCCCCTGTGTCAACATCTGAAAACCGTAAAGCCCGCCATCCGAGAGGCTTGGCAACAGCAGTGTATAGGCCCAGACAACAAAACCGGTAATCAACCCCGCCGCAGCACCGCTGCGCGTGGCCCCGCGCCAGAACAACCCCCCAAGCAACGATGGCAACACCTGCGCGACACCCGCGAAACTGATCAGACCGATCGCCGCAAGCTCGCGCCCTCCCGCAAAGCGGAAATACAGGTAGCCCAGCAAAAGCACGCCCGCGATCGACAACCGGCGGGCCAGCAACACCACGTGGCGCACATCTCCGACCCGCACGGCACCTTGCCGTCTTTGCGACAGATAAAGCGGCATGACGATGTGATTGGAAACCATCGTCGACAAGGCAATCGCCGCCACGATGACCATCGAGGTGGCCGATGAAAACCCCCCCAGAAACGCCAGCATCGCCAGACCGTCGTACCCTTGCGCCAACGGCAGGCTGACCACATAAAGATCGGGGTTTGAACCAGCCGGCAACAACCCGAGGCCCATCACAGCAATCGGAACCACAAACAGGCTCATTAGCAAAAGATACAGCGGAAAGGCCCAGCTTGCTGTTGCCAGATGCGCCTCGTCTTCGTTCTCGACGACCAGCACCTGAAACATACGCGGCAAACACACAATCGCAGCCGCCCCGAGAAAAGTCATGG
>JBLIFE010000086.1:0-8139 GCA_047633515.1 Paracoccaceae bacterium
TGCCCATTTGCCGTCTTGCAGAGCCTTGCCAGTCAGCGACTCTCCGAGCACGCCGGGAAAAGCGTCTGGAAACAGGGTGATGATCCGGGCCGCCCACGCACCTTTCAGGCGGGGCGTCGCCCCCATCAGGTCGCGGGGTTTGATCGAGGCGCTGATCGAGAGCCGGCCGTGGGATCGGGATGGCGCAGCCCCGCTAGTCGCCGATACCGGGGTATCATCGTTTTCGGTCGGGTCGGTCATGGCGTCGCGGCCTTCTGTGGCAGGTGATCAATCGTCGGCTTCGGGCGCTGTGGTGTCGTCGTCCAAAAGCATGCCCTCGGGCGGGTCAATCACAATGCGTCCTGCCCCAAGGTCGACCGTCGGGACAATCGCCAGTGTGAAAGGTAGCAAGACAGTCGCCTTGAGCGAGGGGCCCCCGATTTCGATCAGATCACCGGCCCCGTGGTCATGCACGGCCCGCACAGTTCCGATCAGGGTGCCGCCGGTGTCACGTACCTCAAGTCCGATCAGATCGGCGTGGTAGTATTCATCGTCGGGTAGATCGGGCAGAACCGAGCGTTCGGCATAAAGCCGCGCGCCTTTCAGGGCGTCTGCTTCCTCTTTTGTCGCGATTCCGGACAGGCGCGCCGAAAAGCCGTTTTTGACGGCGCGCTGAAGCACGATCTCGAACTGCCGGGTGCCATCCTCGCTGGACAGCGGCCCATAAGAGGCCACATTCTCGGGTTGGGCACAAAAACTCTTAAGCCGAACATCCCCGCGCACCCCGTAGGATCCGCCGATCGCGGCTATGCAAACGCGGGTTTCAGACATGAAAACTCCTGAAAGTTACGCACAAAAAGGGTCTTGAGGGGGCTTGGTTGTGTCCCCTCAAGAGTATTCGATTACTCGGCAGCAGCGGGCTCTGCAGCAGCGGCGGCCTTTGCGGCCTTTTCTTCAGCCCGATCGGTGGCTTTCTTGCCGGGAAGGGCTTTCTTGGGGTTGCTGCGCTCGACCTTGGGGATAACGCCGGCAGCTTCCAGAAAACGGCTGACACGATCGGTCGGCTGTGCGCCCTGGGACAACCAGTGCTGAACGCGCTCCACATCCATCACAACCCGCTCTTCGCTGTCCTTGGCCAACAAGGGATTATAGGTGCCGAGCTTTTCGATGAAACGGCCGTCGCGGGCCATGCGGCTGTCAGCAGCAACGATCCGGTAAACAGGGCGCTTTTTTGAGCCGCCACGGGCGAGACGAATTTTCATAGCCATTTGGTTTTCTCCTTTGGATGGCGTTTTCGGTGGGAATGTTCCACCGGAGTATCTGTTAAGATTTGTGTTTGTTGTGGTGCAGTATGACTTCCTGAATGATGAAATTCAGAAAGTCGCGGGCAAATTCGGGGTCGAGGTCCGCTTGCTTTGCAAGCGCCTCAAGGCGGGCAATCTGTGTGGCTTCGCGGGACGGGTCGGACGCCGGAAGGCTGTGCTCTGCCTTGAGCTTGCCAACGGCCTGAGTGTGCTTGAACCGCTCGCCCAACGTATAGACAAGGATCGCGTCGAGTCGGTCAATGCTGGCACGGTGGTCTTTCAGCACCTCGGCGGCGCGGGTTGCTGCGTCGGTCATGCGAGGCTCCTTTCGGCGCAATAGCGATAAACACGGGTGTCGGGCGACGGGGCCTGTGCGCTGGTGTCCAGCGTGGCCCCCAGCCGCAGGGCAAGCCGCTCGCCGCGGATGTTTCCCCGCACGATATAGCTGACCAGTGACGGCAAGCCTGCATCGGCAAACGCCCAATCGCGCAGACGGCTTGCGGCCTCGAACGCGACAGAGCGCCCTTCGGACGCGCCGGTTACGATCCAGCCCATTTCCGGTTCGGGGCAAGCGGGGTGGCGCGATACGCCAACCAGACCGGTAAACCGTCGTGCGGCCCGTTCGATCACCACAAAGGGGCCGATGCCGTGCAAAACCCACTCGGCGACGTTCACGCAATAATCGGTCCATGCTGCGGTCCGGTCAAACGGGCCGCGCAGAAATGTCGCGCGTCCAGAGGCCAGAAGGGCCGCGTAATCGGTAAAATCGCCAGCTTGCGGCGCACGCAGCACCAAACGCGATGTTTCCAGTGTCGGGATTGTTACGGTCGTCATCTCGCTCTCCCCTGACTGGCCAAGGCGGCGCGCGACGGGTGACGCCACACATCAAAGCTGCCAAAGCGCTCGTGCTTGAACGGAGCTTCCTTGGTTGCACCCAGCCGTTTTGCAACACCTTGCGAACCGGTGTTTTCAGGGTGAACAAGGCTGATTACCGTGTCCCAGCCCAGAACGTCATAGGCATAGTTGCGCACAGCAGTCGCCGCTTCTGTAGCAAAACCTTTGCCCTCGAACTGTTCATCCATCAGGTCATAGCCGATTTCAGGTTCCGGCCAGCCCTGCGGTTTCCACAGACCGGACATTCCGACAAATGTGCCGGTCGCGGTCTCGTCAATGCCCCAACGCCCGTATCCACGTAGTACCCAGTGGCCGATCTCGACGGCCAGAAACCGCCAGACCTGCTCGGCTGTGGCAGGACCACCGGCATATTGCGACCGTGTCGACGCATTGAATGCGACCATTGCCGGATAATCCTGTGCCGTAAGCGGGCGCAGGGTCAGACGGTCTGTGATCAGGATCGGCGCGGTTGTCATGGGATCAGGCCGCCCGTTTTTGAGTGCGCGAGGCGTGGCCAGGATGCCGGAAGGCAATGCAATCGCTGTCTTGCGGGATCATGGCCATAGGATCGATCACAGCACCCATCTGACGAACAAGCGTTATCGCGGCACGGTCCTCAGCCCGGATATAGCTGACAATATTGTTCCAGCCCAACACTGACTGCGCAAAATCGCGCAATGCCAGGCCGGACTCAACAGCGAGGCTCTGGACATTGTCCTGAGTGCCCCAAAATTGCCATGCAAGCTCTGGTTCGGGCCATCCCGAGGGCTGCCAGGGGCCGGCGATACCAATCGCGTCAGTGCTGCCTTGGGGCACAACCGCAAACAGGCCGAACCCGCGCAATTCCCACTGGCTCAGAAAAGCGGTCATATACCTACGCGCACGTCCGGCCCCAAAACCGCCCGAGACCATCGGCGCCTGACGGCCGCCAAAGAAACGCAAAGCCGCGCGTGTGTCGGCTCCGTTGGGGCGGCGCAGAAAAAGCCGCTCTGTCTCGATCAAAGGGGTCAGCATGACCGCAGGCTCCCCGCAGCAAAGGCACACACACAAGTCATTATTTCTTTTTCCCGAAACCGCTTAGTCCGGGCGGCAAGCCACCACCGCCAAGCCCGGGTAATCCGCCTTTGGGCATCATGGCGGCAGCCTTTTGCATCGCAGCAGGGTCCATGCCCATGCCGGCCATGTCGGGGCCGCCTTTGCCAAGCATGCCCTTCATCGCGTTCTTGAGCATGCCACCCTTGCCCATCTTTTTCATCATATCGGCCATTTGACGGTGCATCTTGAGCAGCTTGTTCAGCTCGCTGACCTCAAGGCCTGCGCCTTTGGCGATCCGCTTTTTGCGGCTGGCTTGCAGCAGTGCAGGGTTGGCGCGCTCTTTCTTGGTCATTGAGTTGATCAGGGCAATTTGCCGCTTCAGGATATTGTCGTCAAAGCCGGCCTTGTCCATTTGCTTTTGCATCTTGCCCATGCCGGGCATCATGCCCATCATTCCTTCCATGCCGCCCATCTTGAGCATCTGGTCAAGCTGGCTGCGCAGGTCGTTCATATTGAACTGACCCTTCTGGAAGCGGCGCATCATGCGCTCTGCCTGTTCGGCCTCGATCGTTTCTTGTGCTTTTTCAACAAGCGAAACGATATCGCCCATGCCAAGGATACGGCCAGCGATCCGCTGAGGGTGGAATTCCTCGAGCGCATCGAGCTTTTCGCCAAGGCCCACAAACTTGATCGGCTTGCCTGTCACAGCGCGCATCGACAACGCGGCACCGCCGCGGCCGTCGCCGTCCATCCGGGTCAGGACAACGCCGGTCACGCCGATTTTGCTGTCGAATTCCGCGGCAACGTTCACGGCATCCTGACCGGTCAAGCCGTCAACGACCAGCAATATTTCGCGCGGCGAGGTCAGATTGCGAACCGCCTCGACTTCGTCCATCAACACTTCGTCGATGTGCAGGCGGCCGGCGGTATCGAGCATGTAGACGTCGTAACCGCCCAAAGTTGCCTGTTGCTTGGCTCGTTTCGCGATCTGTACAGGCGTCTCGCCCTTGACGATGGGCAGGGTGTCGACACCGATCTGAACGCCCAGAATCGCCAACTGCTCCATCGCGGCCGGGCGGTTGACGTCCAGTGACGCCATCAGCACCCGCTTGCCGTTCCTGCTGGTCAGACGTTTCGCCAGTTTTGCCGTTGTTGTGGTTTTGCCAGAACCTTGCAGCCCGACCATCAGGATCGACGCAGGCGGGTTGTCTACCTTCAGTTCACCGGGCTCGGCGTCGCTTCCGGACAGCACATGCACCAGTTCGTCGTGCACGATCTTAACGACTTGCTGGCCGGGGGTGACCGATTTCGTCACAGCCTGACCAGTGGCCTTTTCCTGTACGGCATTAACAAAATCGCGGGCCACGGACAGCGAGACATCTGCCTCGAGCAAGGCGACGCGCACCTCGCGCAGGGCGACTTTTACGTCATCTTCGGACAAGGCACCCTGACGAGTCAGCTTGTCAAAAACACCCGAGAGCCGTTCGGATAGATTTTCAAACATGGCTGAGGCCCTCCTTCGGCATCCGTTGACAAGATACTTCCCGATGGGAAGCGATGGCACAAAGACCGAAGGCACCGGTGGGCGCAACGCGCTGACCGATGGCGATCCCTGCAAAAGCAATGGGACCGGAAGCGTATTACTTCCGGGAATAGTCGGTCGTTTAGGCCTGTGCGAAGGTCAAGTCAAGTCAAACCAAAGCCGTGCCGTGTAAACGCCACTGATGTACGTAAGTTCAAAAACCGTATTGCTGCGCAACCATGATGGCAAAGTGCCAAGCCTACGATTTTACAGGCAAACAGTATTTTTCAAATCAATAATTTCTAATTTCGAAACCAAGAATTTTGAATGGGGAAATGGTGCGCTGGGGAGGATTCGAACCCCCGACCCCTTGATTCGTAGTCAAGTACTCTATCCAACTGAGCTACCAGCGCATGCTGGTCGGGATAGTGCGAGCGGTCAGGCAATGCAAGCGCAAAAACGGTGTTTTTCCATGGCAAACGAGTCGTAGCGGATTTTCGCGGCAAAAGGCTTTGCCGACGACTGGCCCCGACGACTGGCAGGGAAACTCATACCATCTGTGGTCGAACGCGGGTCGGGGCGTCTGTGGTGTCGATCACTGTTTTGGGCAGAACGAGTATGAACTGGGTGCCCTCCGGACCGGTATGTTTCAGTTCCAGACGCCCGCCATGCCCGCGCACAAGATCGTCGGCTATGGCAAGGCCAAGACCAATGCCACCTTTGCGGGACCCGCCTGAAAACGGCTGGAACAGATATTCGCGGGCTTTTGGTGGCAGGCCGGGGCCGGTGTCGCGGACTGTGATGTGCCAATCGGCGTCTTTGTCGCTGCTGGAAATGACGATCTCGCCCGGGGCGCCGGTGGCTTCGATGGCCTGTCTGGCGTTGCGGACGAGGTTTGACAGGATGCGGTATAGCTGTTCGCTATCCGCGCGCAGGGTAAAACCTGCGGGGATCTGCGCGCGCAGGGTGATCGGCGATCCTTCGCAGGCCAATTGCTCGCTTTCCAGCACGTCTTCGACAATCGGGGCCAGTTTGAGCATCGTCAAGGCGGGAGGCGGTTCCTCGGCTTTGCCAAATGCCAGCGTCCCCTCGCACAGATTGACCGCACGGCTGATCGAATTCACCAACTTGGGCACAACGCGGCGTACGGCCGGATCGCCACTCGAATCGACCCTGTCGGCAAAGAGTTGTGCCGTGGTGAGGATGTTGCGCAAATCATGGCTGACCTTTGCAACGGCGCTTCCCAATTGTGCCAAACGCTCTTTCTGGCGCAACGCCCCTGTCAGTTGCAGCTGCATCGACTGCAATGCTTCCTCGGCCTCGCGCAATTCGCTCACACTGGCCTGAGGCTGGATAATTCGCCGGTTGTCTTCAGGGGCGGCGGCATAGCTTTGCATGTGGCTGACCACGCGTTTGATCGGGGTCACCAGCAGCCTGCGGACGGCAAGAAACAAAAGGGCCGCCGTGATGGCAGAGATAACGGCTGACAGAGCCAGAATGCGCACCCCGTAGTCGAGCATTCTGGCCCGCAGGTCGGCTGTTCCCAATGTCACCTCGATAGAGATGCCCGCCTGTCGTACAGGCGCGCCGATAATCCGGACCACCCGTGGCTCCGGGTCGAGCAACTGTATCACTGCATCGCGGATCAACCCGAAGGCGGGCGGATCGCGCAGGTCATAGGTTGCCACGATGGGCTGCGGCACGGGCGATGACAGCATCAATTCGCGCCGCTCGTCGCGCTGCAAAACGACGTTCATCACACCGGCACTTTCCAGCAGTTCTTTTTCGAGCGCCTCGTCGAGCATGTCTTCGGCAAGCAGGGCAAGGCTTGCGATCTGGGCGCGCTCCAGCCTGTCGAGCAGGTAGTCTTCCCTGTAGCGCGCAACAGAAGGCAGGAAGATCATGATTTCTGCCAGCATGACAAACACCACTGTCAGCATCAAAAAGCGTCCGGAGAGTGAATTCAGAAACATGCCTGCTTTGGTCCTTCTGGTCCATTTTCCGGATAAGCGCCTCAAGCAGGGCCTAGGGCAGCCAGCGTTGAACCAGCCCGACAACCTTTTTTACCATATCGTTTTCAAACAGCCTTGGGGAGAAGTAAGCACCCGCAGCGCGTTTGTTAACCTCTGACAGGGTCGGATAGGGCAACACTGTGTTCGCAATCGCCGAAATTTTGAGTTTATTGGCAATCGCCATTGCCCACATGCCGATCAATTCACCGGCTTGGGCACCGACAATAGAGGCACCAACCGGACGCCCCTTTACGATCATCACTTTGATAAGGCCCTTTGTTTTACCTTCGGCAATCGCACGGTCGTTCTCGTGGTAAGGGAAACGGACGATCTCGAGCGCGCGGCCATGGGCCTTTTGGGCCTGTGCCTCGGTCAGTCCCACATGGGCCAGTTCGGGGTCGGTGTAGGTGGCCCAGGGGATATGTCGTGTCGTTGCTTTGGCCGGCAGCCCAAACAGCGCCGAGCGGATCACGATACCTGCATGATAGCCTGCAACATGGGTAAATTGCAGCCCGCCCGCCGCGTCGCCCACAGCATAGACCCGCCGGTTCGACGGGCTGCGCAGGCCTGCATCGACCTTGACTGCGCGGTCATGGGCCACGCCGCCGGCTTTCAGGTCAAGCTTGTCGATATTCACCTTGCGCCCGACAGCCATCAACAAATGCGAGCCAGCGAAAATCTGGCCATCCGCGGTCTCTACGATGATATTTCCGTCGGTGCCGCTGACCTTGCTGGCTTGTTGGCCCTCGATAATCTCGATCCCTTCGGCGCGCAGGTTTTCAAGTACGATTGCGGCCAACTCCGGATCATCCTTGCCCATCGCCTTGAGGCCTTCCAGAACGGTCACTTTACTGCCCAGCCGGATATGCGCCTGCGCCATCTCAAGCCCGATCGGGCCGCCGCCGATGATAATTAGGTGCTCGGGCCGCTCGCGCAGATCAAAGATCGTCTCGTTGGTATGATAAGGGGTCGCTTCGATGCCGGGGATCGGCGGGACCAACGGCGAAGAACCGGTCGCGATGACAAACCGCCGTGCTTCGATAATCGTGTCGCCAGCCTGCACTTCGGTCTTTGAGATAAACCGCCCGAATTCGCGGATCACGTTAACCCCGAAGCCTTCGAACCGCTCTTGACTGTCCACAGGCGCGATTGTTTCGATCACTTTATGCACGTGATCCTTGGCGGCGGCATAGTCGATGGTCGGGGCGACGGGGCTGACGCCAAAGGCCTGACCGGCCTGCATTGCGTGGGCGTGCTTGCCCGCCGCAATCAGGGCCTTTGATGGCACGCACCCGTAGTTCAGGCAATCGCCGCCCATTTTGTGCCCTTCCAGCAGCACCACGCTGGCCCCCATTTGCGCAGCCCCTGCCGCGATGGACAATCCGCCGGACCC
>JBLIFE010000087.1:0-8104 GCA_047633515.1 Paracoccaceae bacterium
GCAGACCTTGCAGGGGTGTTTGTTGAGCGCCACAAAAGCAGAATTTCGCGTCACGCGCGAATATAACGCTGTCGCTGACACTTGTGTTCCGGTCGAAACCGGCCTGTGGGATACCCGTTGGCGCATCGAGGGCCCCGACGCGGCAGCCCTGCCCGAGGGTGGCGAAATCCGCCCGCTTGGTCTAAACGGATTGCAGCAGCTCGCGGCCGAAATGCGCGGTGACCTGCCCCGATCCAGCCGCGTCGCGCTGCCTGCGGTGTGGTGTGGCGAACAGCTTGTGGCGGCGCCGCTGCCTGATCTGGCGGAGGGTGAATGGCATCTTATCCGGACGTCAGGGGAAAAACACATGCTTTCCTTGATCATGTCGCATTGAACCCTGCGTAATTCTCTCTATCTTAGATCTGTAATTGTTAAACGCGGAAACGCGGATAAAGGAGTCTTCCCATTGGGTAACGCGCGCAGCATCGCATTCTGGGTCGTTTTGTTTTTGCTTATTCTCGCACTGTTCAACCTGTTTAGCGGGGGGCAGTCGACGATGTCTTCGCGCACGCTCAGCTATTCGGATTTTTATGCCGCTGTTGATGCAGGACAAGTCTCGAGCGTTGTGGTCGACGGGGAGCGCTTGCGCATTCGTCAGGCAGACGGAACAACCTATTCAACCATCGTACCGACCGGTGTGGACGTCACATCGCACCTGATTGACAACAATGTCGCCATCACAGCAGAGGCCCAACAGCAAAACGGTATTCTCGCTTATGTCGGAACCCTTTTGCCGTTTGTTATTCTGATCGGTATCTGGATATTCCTGATGAACCGGATGCAAGGCGGCGGTCGTGGCGGGGCAATGGGCTTTGGCAAGTCCAAAGCCAAGCTTTTGACCGAAAAGCAAGGGCGTGTGACCTTTGACGAGGTTGCCGGCATTGATGAGGCCAAAGACGAACTTGAGGAAATCGTTGAATTTTTGCGCAATCCGCAAAAGTTCAGCCGCCTTGGTGGCAAGATCCCCAAGGGAGCGTTGCTTGTTGGCCCTCCGGGCACGGGTAAAACGCTTTTGGCGCGGGCTATCGCCGGTGAGGCTGGTGTGCCGTTCTTTACGATCTCGGGGTCCGATTTTGTCGAGATGTTCGTTGGTGTAGGCGCAAGCCGTGTCCGCGACATGTTCGAGCAGGCCAAAAAGAACGCGCCGTGTATCGTTTTCATCGACGAGATCGACGCAGTCGGTCGCTCGCGCGGTTCGGGTTACGGCGGGGGCAACGACGAGCGTGAGCAGACGTTGAACCAGCTTTTGGTGGAAATGGACGGCTTTGAAGCCAACGAAGGCATCATCATCGTGGCGGCAACAAACCGTCCTGATGTGCTTGACCCTGCGCTGTTGCGTCCGGGACGCTTTGACCGTCAGGTGCAGGTTCCGAACCCAGACATCAAGGGTCGTGAAAAAATCCTTGGGGTGCATGCTCGCAAGGTACCGCTTGGCCCTGATGTGGATCTGCGGATCATCGCACGCGGCACACCGGGCTTCTCGGGGGCGGATCTTGCCAACCTTGTGAATGAAAGTGCGCTGAAGGCGGCGCGGATCGGGCGACGGTTTGTAACGATGCACGATTTCGAATCTGCAAAGGACAAAGTCATGATGGGGGCCGAGAGGCGCTCGATGGTGATGACCGAAGACGAGAAGAAACTGACGGCTTACCACGAAGCCGGCCACGCGATTGTCGGGCTGAACGTTCCGGAGCATGATCCGATCCACAAGGCGACGATCATTCCGCGGGGCCGTGCGCTTGGCCTTGTGATGAGCTTGCCCGAGCGGGACCAGTTGTCGGTGAGCTATACCAAGTACAAGTCCAAGATCGCCATGGCGATGGGTGGTAAAGTTGCCGAAGAGCTGATCTTTGGAAAAGAGAACGTTACCTCGGGTGCGGCCTCGGATATCCAGCAGGTGTCCAAGATCGCGCGTGCCATGGTGACCCAGTTCGGGTTCTCGGAGACGCTTGGCAACATCGACTACGCCAACGAGCAGCAATCCTATCTGGGCAATTATCAGGGCGGATCAAGCACCAGCAACGATACGCAAGCCAAAATCGACGCCGAAGTGCGGGCGATTGTGGATGAAGGCTACGAGCGGGCCAAGGCAATTCTGACCGAGCGTGCCGATGATCTGGAGCGTTTGGCACAGGGTCTGCTGGAATACGAGACTCTGACAGGGGCCGAAATCGGTCGTGTGATCGCCGGCGAAACCCTGAACAAGGGCGACGACGAGGATGACACCCCCCAATCGGGTAAGCCCTCTTTGACAGCTATTCCAAAGACGAAGCCAAAGCCCCCGAAAGCGGATCCGGATATGGAGCCGGAACCGCTCGGGTAACGTTCGGCGCTGCTCTATAACCCCGAAGGTAAAACCGACAAAAGGCCACGTGAAAACGTGGCCTTTTGCTGTTTTTGGTCAAACTCAAGCTGCAACTCTTTTGGTCGCAGGGCGCTTTTTGAAGGGCGATCCGACCTCTCTCAGACGCTTTGCCGCGTAAATTTCGAAATTTTGAACTGCCTGATTGCGCTGTTCGAGGTATGCTGCTTGCGTCACACTCTAAAGCGGGCATATTCGGGCTTCCAAGGAGACCATCGATGCCTGCGCTGAAACCAACCGAGTTAACGGGAACAATCGTCTGGCTTGGGCGGGTTGCATCCCGCAAGAACACGCTGCGCTCGGAATCGGTTGACCGGCTGGAGGTCGGGTTTGACGGGCCGGAGGGGGAAACGCATGGCGGTCTGACCCGCGTGTCGTGTAGCCGCGTTCTGGCCCAGTATCCGCGTGGGACCGAAATAAGGAACGTCCGGCAGCTGTCCATCGTTTCCACCGAAGAGCTTGCCGGAATTTGCGAAAAGATGGGGATGCGTGCGCTTCGCCCCGAGTTACTGGGCGCGTCGATGGTGATAAAAGGCATCCCCGATTTTACCCATGTCCCGCCCTCGTCGCGGCTTCAGTCCCATTTGGGAACCACGCTTGTTGTGGATATGGAAAACCGGTCCTGTGCCTTACCGTCAAAAGAGATTGATTTCGAAACCCCCGGTCGCGGGCAGGCGTTTATGGCTGCGGCAAAGGGGCGGCGCGGTGTGACTGCTTGGGTCGAGCGGCCGGGTGTGCTCAGGGTTGGCGATCAGGTGCGCGTTCATGTGCCCGATCAACGGATATGGAGCCATCAATCCTCTGCGCGCCGTTAACCCATCACGTGGGTTTTGAGCGGGGCTTTGTGACTGCTATCTTCGTGACGGGCATCTTCGTGATGGGCATCTTTGTGATGGGCATTGCGTTCGGTGAGAGGGGAACAGCGACCATCGTGTCGCCGGTCAAAATGGCGATGGCGGGTGTTTTGAATAATTTGCGTAACGCTGGATCTTCGCACGAAAGCCCGCCGGTGTAGGTACCATAGGCCGGCATGATCAAGCGTTGTCCGTCGGTCACGAAACAGGGACGGCTGATGCCGCGTCCGCGGGTGGCGAGCCTCGCTTTCGGGTGAAAATGGCCAGATATCTCGGCGTGAACTTCAGTCTGCGCCTCTTCGTCGGCAATATGCCGGAAGGTCAGGCTGTCTTGGATAAACACTGCCTGATGACGGCCGCCGAGGTGGGTTGGAGCAGGATCGTGGTTGCCCTCGATCCAGATCCAGTCGCGCCCGTCGATCAGTTGGTGCAGCAAAGCGTCCTCGTTTGCACTCAGGGTCCGTGCTGCCTGCAAATCATCAAAACTGTCGCCAAGGCACACGACTTTTTGCGGCTTGGTTGCCTCGATATCTTTGCTGAGCCTCGCAAGCGTCTCCAGCGTGTCATAGGGCGGCAACAGCAGCCCTGCACGACGTGCCATCCGCCCTGATTTCCCAAGGTGCAAGTCCGACACGCACAACAGCCCCGCGTCCGGCCACCAGAGCCCGCCGGATGGCAACGCCAGCAGGGCGTGTCGTGCAACAGAGATTGGGTAGCTGTTCATCGTCGGATCCTATCAACCGGTCGTGCCCGCGTCAGCCAACCGACGGTGTGTCAGTGCCCTCGAACGTTGCCTGCGACAATCCCGCTAGCTCCATCAGGCGGTGCGCCTCTTGCAAGACCAGTCTTTCGGTGGCGGCCCCTTCGACAGGGACACGGCCCATCTCGAGCAGCAATGGCGCTGCCAGCGGGGTGATCCGGCTCAATTGTAAATGGTCGATGCGGCCTTCCACCCGGCCAAGCATCTCTTCGATGCGGCCAAAGTCGACCAACCCGCGCAGCGCCTCTTCGCGTGTGATCTCGAGCATCAAATGGTCGGGGTCGTATTTGCGCAATGTGTCGTACAAAATGTCGGAGTTGAAGGTGGCCTGCCGCCCTGTTTTGCGCGCGGCAGGTGTGTTGCGCGCGATAAGCCCCGCGATGATCGCACTCGATTTGAATGTTCGTTTCATCACCGCATTTCCGGCAAGCCAGCTTTCCAACCCCTCGCGCAGATTGGCCGGCGAGAACAGTGGTGCGGCGTCGCGCAATGGCTCAAGCCCCCAGATCAATGTGGCATAGTCCGTCGCCACAAAGCCAAGCGGCGCAAGGCCCTGTTGCTCCATACGCTGCGTCACCAGCAAGCCGAGCGTCTGCATCGCGTTTCGCCCTGCAAAGCCGTAAATACAGACGTGATGCCGTCCGTCGTGCGGAAAGCTTTCGACCAAAAGCCGGTCGTTTTGGGGCAATTGCGAAACCTTGCGTTGCAGGGCAAGCCAGTCGGCGGTGTGGCGCGGCAATTCGGGCCAGTCGGGTTGGTCGAACAAACGCAGGATACGGCTCGAAAGTTGGGTCGAGGTCGCAAATCTGGTGCCCATAAAGGTGGCGATCTTCGGGGTCTTGCTTGCGTTCTTGCTCACTTCGACCACCATCTCGCGCAGGCCCTCGTAACGCACGATGCGCCCGCCGATCAGGAAGGTATCCCCCGGGGTCAGGGTCGCGGCAAAGCTTTCCTCGATCTCGCCAAGCGGTGTACCGCCGCGCCCGCGCAAGCGGACCTTAAGCGTATCGGTATCCTGAATTGTGCCGATATTCATCCGGATGTTGCGGGCACTGCGCGGGTCGCGCAACTGCCACAGGCCGTCGGGCCGCTGAAGCAGCTTTTGCCACTGGTCATAAGCCCGCAGCGCATAGCCACCGGTGGCACAAAATGTCAGGCAAGCGTCGAACTCTGCCCGGGTCAGTGTCGAATACGCACCGGTTTGTGTCACTTCGGTAAAAAGTGCATCGGCTGAGAAAGGACCCGCACAGGCTGTGATTAGAATATGCTGGCACAGCACGTCGCGTGGCCCGCGCCCGCGCGGGTCGCCATCAAGATCACGGTCGAGCACAGCCTGCAACGCGGCAAAGCACTCGACGATCTCAAAGCGGTTGGCCGGCACCAAAAGCGCCTTTGAGGGCGCGTTGTAGCGATGATTTGCGCGTCCGATCCGTTGTACCAGCCGTTTGACGTTCTTGGGGGCGCCGATCTGGATCACAAGATCCACGTCGCCCCAGTCGATCCCCAGATCCAGCGAGCCTGTACACACAATCGCCCGAAGCGTGCCCGCAACCATTGCCGCCTCGACCCTCTGGCGCTGTTCGCGCGACAGGGAGCCGTGGTGGATGCCGATGGGCAGGGCGTCGGTGTTGGCCATCCAGAGCGCATGAAAGAACAGTTCGGCCTGCGCGCGGGTGTTGTGGAAAATAAGCGTCGTGTGGTGCTGTTTGACCTGCTCGAGCACGGCAGGAATAGCGTAATGAGCCCCGCCCCCTACCCACGGTGCAGGCGCGTCGGTGCGCAGCATCGCGATGTCGGGCGGCGGGCCGGGATCGGCATGCAAAATCGCGCAAGGGTCCGGATGACGGGCCAGCAGATGCGCGATGGCCAACGGGTCCTCGACTGTCGCTGAAAGCCCGACGCGCCGCAAACCGGGGCAAAGGCTTTGCAGGCGCGCCAGCGCCAGCATCAACTGGTCGCCCCGTTTGCTTTCGCTCAGAGCGTGTATTTCGTCGATAATGACCCGCTGGACACCTTTGAACATACGCGGCGCATCCTCGTAGGAGGTCAGCAGCGCAAGGCTTTCGGGCGTGGTCAAAAGGATGTGTGGCGGGTCGGCGCGTTGGTGCTTCTTGCGTGTGGCAGAGGTGTCTCCGGTGCGGTCCTCGACCCGGATATCAAGGCCGATCTCGTCAATCGGAGCCGAGAGGTTACGCTTGATATCGGCTGCTAGTGCCTTGAGCGGAGAAACATAAAGCGTGTGTAAACCGGGCTTTGGCTTCGCGCCCAACTCCACCAGTGTGGGCAGAAACCCGGCAAGGGTTTTGCCTCCGCCCGTGGGGGCAATCAAAAGCAAAGCCGGATCGTTCGCACGCGCAAGCATCTCGATCTGATGCGGGTGAACCGACCAGCCCCGACCGGAAAACCAGTCGATAAATTTATGAGGTAACTGGCGCATGCGCTCCGTTTAAACCGGATATACCAAAAGGGAAATGTGGCACTGCAGAAATTTTCGGCGGCTGTTGATCCCGCCTGTGCGACGCTGTGATGCTGATGATGCGACCCATCAGGCGCCTCGGGCGGCTGATGCCGTGCCCAACGGGCGAATGACATCTTCAGATGTCCTTGAGCCGGGCGGGAGCCCCCCCCCCCCCTAACCTTTGCGCTAATGCACGATGTCTTCGGTTGCGACGAACATGTTTGCCCACGCCCGATCAATCAGATCGGGAGACATCTGATACGGCAGCCCTTCAAAGTCACAGATCGCGATCATTTGATCGATCAGAAATACAGGCTGATAGTTTGCGTAGACATTCCCGATTCCTGGATATTTCTGTGTCAACAAATGCACAAGTGATGCTTGATCAAGGGCCATCTTTTTCTTGTGAGCAACCAACGCGAATATTTTCAAAAAGTCGTCCTGACAGGGGCCGTCAATCTTGATCTTGAAGAATATCCGCCGCAGGGCAGCCTTGTCGAAAATCTCGTTGGGATGGAAATTCGTTGAAAAAATGACCAACGTGTCGAAGGGCACCTGAAACTTCTCGCCCGATTGCAGCGACAGGATATCGCGCCCCTCTTCCAGCGGAACAATCCACCGGTTCACAAGCGCTTGTGGTGGTTCGGCCTGTCGTCCGAGGTCGTCCACGATGAAAATTCCACCTGTCGATTTCAACTGCAAGGGCGCCTGATAGGTCCGTGCCGTCGGGTTATAAACCAGATCGAGCATCGAGAGTGACAACTCGCCTCCGGTAATCACAGTGGGCCGTGCGCACCGGACATAGCGCGTGTCATACCGGTTGCTGCTGCGGCGCAGCGATGTGGCGTCTTGCGATTGTTCCTCAGCGGACGAATGCACGATAGGATCATAACAAGTGATGACCTGCCCCGCATATTCAATGGCGCGTGGTACATAGATTTTATCTCCCATTGCGTCCTTGATCCCGTTCGAGATCGAGGATTTTCCGTTCCCCGGCGGACCGTACATCAGAATGGAACGCCCCGAGGTCACCGCTGGCCCGAGCTGATCCAGCAACGTCTTTGGCAGGATCAGGTGGCCCATCGCTTGTGTCAACCGCGCCCGCGAGATGGCGACATTGCGGATCGATTGCCGCTCTACCTGCTCGGCATAGACATCCAGCGGTACGGGCATCGCCCCGTAATATTCTGATTGTTGCAGCGCATCCAACGCTCGCCCCTTGCCGGTGTCGGTCAGTTGATACCCCATCTCGCTGCTAGAACCGGCATGCAGGTTTCCCGTCGCCTCCAACAGCTTCTGGCCGCGCGCAATATCGATCAGCTCCTGTGTGACCTGCACCGGCAGGCAAATGGCCTGTGCGATCTCGCTGACCTGTTCGACGTTCTTGCGAAAAATCGTTTTCAACAGAATGTCACGCATCATGACTGGCGGAAGCTTCATCGCCTCCAACCGGTTCGGAGCAGGCGGAGAGAGCACGTGGCCAACATCTATGTTCATAACGTTTTCCCCATCTTTTTCGTTCATAAGGCCCCGAACATCCCGATGCGCGGATTCTGCGCTGTGTGTGCCCGACAAGCACCGGATGTCACCGACATGCCGCAAAACTGTGGCCAAAGCTTTAAGGAGCGCAT
>JBLIFE010000088.1:0-8075 GCA_047633515.1 Paracoccaceae bacterium
GATAACATCTTCCGGTTTACTCAGGCTGGTTCCGAGGTGTCCGCACTTTTGGGTCGTATCCCGTCTGCTGTGGGCTATCAGCCAACGCTGGCCACCGACATGGGCGCCATGCAGGAGCGGATTGCATCGACAAAGTCGGGGTCAATCACCTCGGTTCAAGCCGTGTACGTGCCTGCGGACGACCTTACCGACCCGGCGCCTGCGACATCGTTTGCCCACTTGGACGCGACGACTGTTCTGGATCGCTCGATCTCGGAGAAGGGCATTTATCCGGCTGTGGACCCACTGGGGTCGACATCCCGTTTGCTTGATCCGTTGATCATCGGTGAGGAGCACTACAAAGTTGCGACCGACGTTCAGAAGGTTCTTCAGCGTTACAAGTCGTTGCAGGACATCATTGCCATTCTCGGCATGGACGAATTGTCCGAAGAGGACAAACTGGCCGTGGCACGTGCCCGTAAGCTGGAGCGTTTCCTGTCGCAGCCTTTCGACGTGGCGAAAGTGTTTACGGGCTCTGACGGTGTTCAGGTTCCGCTTGAAGACACGATCAAATCGTTCAAAGCAGTTGTTGCCGGTGAATACGATCACCTGCCCGAGGGTGCGTTTTACATGGTCGGTGGCATCGATGATGTCATCGCCAAAGCCGAGCGCCTAGCCGCCGAGGCAGCATAAGCAATGGCAGCACTCATGCAATTCAATCTTGTAAGCCCGGAGCGTCGCGTTGCGTCGCTCCAGGCTACAGAAGTCCAGATTCCGGCAACGGATGGCGACATGACCGCGATGGCGGATCATTCGCCCTTGATCACGACGTTGCGGCCGGGTGTTCTGACGGTTATTTCGCCAGACGGTGAGACTAAATATGCGGTCACGGGTGGATTTGCAGAGATCACTGCCGAGGGGACTTCGGTCCTCGCCGAGCAGGCGATGCTGTTGTCCGACTTGACAGCCGACATGTTCAAAGTGATGTCTGACGAAGCCGAGCAGGCCAAAACCAGTGCATCACCCGAGCAGACGGATGTTGCGGCAAAATATGCCGCCGACATCGCTGTTCTGGGCCAGCAGGTGGGCCTTTAACAACAAGCGGTCACGACGGCTTTCGGGCCGTCTTGATCGTGTTTCAAGGCGCCGTTTATAGATTTTGAATGCCTCCGGAGTGATCCGGGGGCATTTTTTGTTGCACGGCACGCTGTTACCGGGCGCGCCGTGCCGGCAAAGATTGGATGATCAGTATGTGCCTTCGTAGATGGCCGACAAGGTGTCGGGATCAAACAACGAAGATACAGAGGTGCCGTTCCAGATGTTCAAAATCGCTTGGGCGAAAACGGGCGCTGTCGGGACGATCCGGATGTTTGGCGTGTTCATAACGGCGTGCGTCGGCTGGATGGTATCGGTGATGACCATGCTTTTGAGTTGTGATGTGCTGATGCGCTCCACTGCGGGGCCCGACATCACGCCGTGTGTGGTATAGGCGTGGACTTCGCTGGCACCATTCTCGATCAGTACATCTGCTGCTTTGCACAGGGTGCCTGCGGTGTCGCACATGTCGTCGACGATCAGACAGATCTTGTCTTTCACATTGCCGATGACCGTCATTTCGGCCACTTCGCCGGCTTTTTCGCGGCGTTTATCCACGATCGCCAACGCACAACCGATCCGCTGCGCCAGTTCCCGCGCGCGCGCCACGCCGCCCACATCTGGCGAAACGACAGTAACCTGATCAAGTCGGCCTTTGAATTGGTGCGTGATATCCAAGGCAAAAACCGGCGAGGCATAGAGGTTATCAACGGGGATGTCGAAAAACCCCTGAATCTGTGCCGCGTGCAGATCCATCGTCAGAATGCGTTCGATACCCGAGCTTACCAGCATATTCGCAACCAGTTTCGCAGTAATCGGGGTGCGTGCCTTTGTGCGTCTATCCTGTCGTGCGTAACCGAAATAGGGGATAACCGCCGTGATCCGCCCCGCCGAAGAGCGCCGCAACGCATCTGCCATGATCAACAATTCCATCAGGTTGTCATTTGCGGGATTTGACGTTGGCTGGATGATGAACATATCCTCGCCGCGTACGTTCTCGAACACTTCGACAAAAATCTCGGCATCGTTGAAGCGCTCGATGCGGGCATCCACAAGGTCAACGGCCATTCCGCGATGCATGGACATGCGCCGCGCGATACCGCGGGCCAGTGGCTGGTTGGCGTTGCCAGAAATCATTTTGGGTTGGGTGACGCTTGGCATGATATGGTCCTTGATCGTTGCGCAATAAGCTGTCCGCTGAGGCCTGTCGATTAGTCCAGACAGTAGCAAAAGGAAACTCCCAAGATGTCGCCACTTTGCTATTGTCCTACAAGCGTGCTCTTTCCCTTTGGCTTGATGCCTATTACATTCGCCCCGACCGTGCATTCAAAAGGAAGACCAGCGAATGGCTCATATCGACTATTACTTTGCGACAATCTCTCCCTTCACATATTTTGCAGGGACACAGCTAGAGCAAGCAGCTGCAAAGCATGGAGCGGCGATTGTTTATAAGCCATTGGATATTATGGCGCTTTTCTCGCAAACGGGTGGGACCCCTCCGAAAGACCGCCACCCTAACCGTCAAGCATACCGGCTTCAGGACATGGAACGCCGTGCAAAACGGCTTGGCCTGCCGTTGAACATGAAACCGGCGCATTGGCCTACAAATATGGCGCCGTCATCCTATGCCATTATTGCTGCTCAAAATGCAGGCGGTGGTGATCTTGCGGCGTTGGCGGCCAGTTTTTCGCGCCTGTGCTGGGCCGAAGACAAGGATATCTCCCAAGACGATGTGATCCGTTCCGCGCTTGAGGCGGCAGGATTCGATCCGGCGCTGGCTGACAAGGGGCTTTTGAACAGCGCAGAAACCTATGCCGCCAATCTGGATCAGGCCGTGCGCGCCGGTGTGTTTGGCGCGCCCTTCTACATCACCGACGATGGCCAAAGGTTTTGGGGTCAGGACCGGCTTGAAGATCTGGAACTTCATCTCGCCGGCAAACTTTAGTCTGCGAGCCGGAAACGGGAGGGGGCGCAACAGGCGCCCCCTGTCACGTCTGCGCCGGAAGTACCTTGCCCGGGTTCATGCGCCCTTCGGGGTCGAGCGCAGTTTTAATTGCGCGCATCACCTCAAGGGCGACACCGTTTTTGCGCCGTGCCATTGACGGCAATTTGGCAAGACCGATGCCGTGTTCTGCCGAAAAACTTCCCCCCAGTTCGGCAACCACATCTTCGATCGCCTCCATCAGCGCGTTCTTGAGCGCAGGGGGCAAGGCCTCTGGGCGTACGGTGTAATGAACGTTGCCATCACCCAGATGCGACACCACAAGACATTCCGCCCCCGGAGCAAGCGCATCGACGCGCGCCTGTGACAACGTCAGGAAAGTGCTGACCTTGTCCAGCGGCACGCAGATGTCGTTGATCAGGGTCGGGCCTCTGGTCAGGGTCACGTCGGCGGCGGCCTCCCGTCTGGCCCACATCTCCGTTCGCTCGGCTGAGGAGCGTGCCACGGTGGCATCCAGAACAAGACCCTCTTGCATCAAATCCGCCAGTGTCTGTTGCAGGTTTTCGACCACCGGCACCGACCCGTCGTCATTCACTGCGACATCCCGCGCAGCCGTTGCGCCCACCTCGACCAGAATATTGACCGCTCGCGGCGTATCGAACGGTGCCCGCATTTTGGGGAACATCTCCAGCAGGGCGTCAATGTAGCTTTGCGGCATGTATTCACAGGCCTCGACCGCCCCGCCTGTGGCCTCCTGTAGCCGGTTCAGGAGCGTCAACGCCGCGTCCAGTGATGACGTGGCCACCATCGCGGTGGCAAAGGCCTTTGGCTGCGGCACCAGTTTGACGACCGCGCGGGTGATCAGCCCCAGCGTGCCCTCGGCCCCGATGAACAGGTCCTTGAGATCGTAGCCTGAATTGTCCTTGTGCAGCTCGCTCATCAGGTCCAGCACCTTGCCCGAAGCCAGCACGACCTCCAGACCAAGACAAAGACCGCGGGTATTGCCATAGCGCAGGACATTCGAGCCGCCGGCATTGGTGGACAGGTTTCCGCCGATCATCGCCGAACCGCGCGCCCCGAAGGTTAACGGAAAACACAGATCGTGGGCGCTTGCGGCCTCGTGCAGATGGCTGAGCACGACACCGGCCTCAACCACGGCAATCCGCGCCTCGGGGCGGATTTCGATGATCCGGTTCATACGCTCGACAGAAATCATCAGCGCGCCGGGGGCATGGGTGCCCCCCGCCAGGCCGGTGTTGCCTGCAACCGGAACGATTGCAATGTCGGTCTTTACGGCGGCGGTGACGCAAGCGGCGACCTCGGCTGTGTTGGCCGGGCGCACAACGGCGCACGGCGCACCGACCCATGTGCCGGTCCAGTCACGCGCGAACCTGTCGGTATCTGTGCCGGTCAGCACATGTGCCGGACCGACAATCGCGGTCAGTGTCTCGATGATATCGTTGCCGGTGCTTGTCATGCCTGTGCCCCCTGAGCAGTGTTGATGGCGAGGCAGGACCGCCGCGTCAACTCCCGTCTTTGACATCCCCGAGCAGCTCCTCGACCGCGGGACCCATTGCCTCCACGATCAATGCGACACCGGCGGCATTTGGATGGATGCCGTCGGCCTGCATATACTGGCGCATTGTGGCGGCGCGGTCGGGCAGGGCGGTCAAACCGGCAAGAAAGTCCGCCATGTAAACCACGCCGTATTGCGCCGCCAGTTCGGGATAGATTGCATCGAAGCTCTTTTTATATGCGGGGCCGAAATTGCCCGGTGCCTCGATGCCGACCAGCATCGTTTCGACCTGCTTTTCGGACGCCCGCTTGAGGATGCCATCAATGTTGGTGCGGCTCATTTCGGGTGGTAACCCGCGCAACAGGTCATTGCCGCCAAGCGCCACAATCATTCCGTCGATATCGGGTGTCAGCGTCCAGTCCACGCGTGACAAGCCGCCCGCCGTGGTATCCCCCGACACCCCCGCATTCAGGATCGTCACATCATGGCCCCGTGCCTGCAGCCATGCCTGAAGTTGTGGCACAAAACCCTCTTCTTGTACCAACCCGTACCCTTGTGTCAGGCTGTCGCCCAAAGCAGCAAGCTTTATCGGCTCCGCAAAGGCACCAGATGCCGCAGTTGCAAAGGCAATCGCGCACAAGACCTTGCGCCCGGCGCGTCTAGCCCCATCTTTTAAGGAGTAACTGTAAATTTCTTGGAGCCTGTTAATGGTCGACCCGATCCTTTCGCTTACCGATGTTAAGCTCTCGCTTGAAGGCAATGCGGGGAAAGTGGAAATTCTGCACGGCATCTCGATGCAGGTGTCCAAGGGGGAAACTGTTGGCATGGTGGGTCCTTCGGGCTCGGGCAAATCGTCTCTCCTGATGCTGATGGGCGGGCTCGAGCGCGCCACCGCCGGACAGATCACCGCAATGGGGCAAGACCTGTCCGCGATGAACGAAGACGCACTGGCCCGGTTCCGCCGTCATCATATGGGGGTGGTGTTCCAATCTTTCCACCTGATCCCGACAATGACAGCGCTTGAAAATGTTGCAACCCCGCTCGAGCTTGCGGGCGAGCGTGATGCGTTCGACCGTGCCGAGGCAGAATTGAAGGCCATGGGTCTGGGCAAACGCGCGCATCACTACCCCGCGCAAATGTCGGGCGGAGAGCAGCAGCGTGTCGCGCTTGCGCGTGCGGCGGCCCCGCGCCCGGACATCTTGCTGGCGGACGAGCCGACGGGCAATCTGGACGGGACCACCGGACAGGCGATCATGGAGCTGTTGTTCGGCTTGCGCGACCGCCACGGGGCGACGCTTATCCTTGTGACCCATGCGCCTGAGCTTGCCGAACAGTGCGACCGGATTGTGCGTCTGGCCGACGGGTTGATTGCCGAGGACACGACCAAGACCAAGACGACGGCGACGATGACACCGCGCGCCTCGGAGGCCGCAGAATGAGCGCGACCCTTAAGATTGCGTGGCGTATCGCGCGCCGGGAGTTGCGCGGCGGGCTCAAGGGGTTCCGCGTCTTTCTGGCGTGTCTGGCGCTGGGCGTGGCGGCGATTGCGGCTGTGGGCTCGGTGAGGGTCAGCATCACCGAAGGGTTGGTGCGCGAAGGGGCGACCATCCTTGGCGGAGACGCCGAGGCGCGCTTTACCTACCGGTTTGCCGAGGCCAGCGAGCGGGCATGGATCGAGCAACAGGCGCTCGAGGTGTCTGAAGTCGTCGATTTCCGCTCGATGGTCGTGGTGCCTAGACCGGATGCCGACGAAGAGCGCGGTCTGACGCAGATCAAAGGCATCGACGATGCCTATCCGATTTACGGGCAAACCGTTCTGGACCCTCCGATGCCACTCGAGCAGGCGTTGGATGGGAGCAACGGGTTGCCTGGTGCGGTCATGGACCGGGTGTTGGTTGATCGGCTGGGCCTTGTTCCCGGCGACCGGTTCGAGCTTGGCACGCAAGGCTTTGTGCTGTCGGCCGTTCTGGTGTCTGCGCCCGATCAGGCGGGGGGCGGGTTTTCCCTTGGCCCGCGCAGTATCGTGCGGACATCCGACCTTAAGAATTCGCGTCTTCTGGAACCCGGGAGCCTGTTCGAGACCCATTACCGCATGGCGCTTCCCGAGGGTACCGATCTTGATGCGCTCAAGACCCGCGCAGAGGCCGAGTTTGCCGAAACCGGCCTGCGCTGGCGCGACAGCCGCAACGGCGCACCGGGCGTGACCCAGTTTGTGGAGCGTCTGGGGGCGTTTCTGGTGCTGGTCGGCCTTGCTGGGCTGGCGGTTGGGGGGGTCGGGGTATCGGCGGCCGTGCGCTCCTATCTGGATACAAAAGTTGCGGTGATCGCGATCCTCAAGACTTTGGGTGCCGAGGGAAAGGTGATTTTTGCAGCCTACATGATGCAGATCGGCGTGCTTGCAGTGATCGGCATCGTGATCGGGCTGGCGTTGGGGGCGGCCGTCCCGTTGGTGCTGGCACCTGTGCTGGAGGCGCAATTGCCGGTGCCGGTCGCGGTGGGGGTTTACGGCGGACCTTTGGCCGAGGCGGCGCTTTACGGGGGGCTGACGGCGCTTCTGTTCACGCTGTGGCCATTGGCGCGCACAGAGCAGGTGCGTGCCGCGGCCTTGTTCCGCGATGCGGGAGGCGCGGGCTGGGGCTTGCCAAGGCCGGTGTTTCTGCTGGCCACGGCGCTTGTTCTGGTGGCGTTGGTCGGCGTGGCCACGGTGTTTTCCAGTGTGCCGACGCTGACGCTTTATGCGGCAGGTGGCATTTGTGGGGCGTTGTTGTTGCTGGTTGCTGCGGCTGCTGGCGTGCGGCTGGCGGCAAAGCGGCTTGCGCGGGCGCGGATCGTGCGCGGACACACGGCGCTTCGTCTGGCGCTGGGGGCTGTGGGCGGACCGGGCGGCGAGGCGCGCTCGGTGGTGCTGTCGCTTGGCTTGGGATTGACGGTTCTGGCGGCTGTGGGACAGATCGACTGGAACCTGCGCAATGCGATCGCGCGGGACATTCCAGCGGTGGCCCCGAGCTATTTCATGGTCGATATCCAAACGAGCCAGTTGCCGGGGTTTCTGGAACGGCTGGAGAGCGATCCGGGTGTTTCAAAAGTCGAAACCGCCCCGATGCTGCGCGGCGTCGTCAGTCAGATCAACGGCAGGCCTGCACGAGAGGTCGCAGGCTCGCACTGGGTTGTGCGCGGGGATCGTGGCCTGACTTACGCCGAAACGCCAGCGCCTTTGACGCGAATTACCGAAGGGGCGTGGTGGCCTGAAAATTACTCCGGCCCGCCACAGATCAGCTTTGCCGCGGAGGAAGCCGAAGAAATCGGGCTGTCACTTGGCGATACGATGACCGTGAACATTCTGGGGCGCGACATCACCGGCACGATCACCAGTTTTCGGGAGGTCGATTTTTCGACTGCCGGCATCGGCTTTGTGCTGACGATGAACCCTGCCGCGCTTGCTGGTGCGCCGCACACCCACATCGCGACGATTTACGCCGATGAAAGTTCCGAGGCGGCCATTCTGCGCGATCTGGCGCGGTCGTATCCCAATATCACCGCAAT
>JBLIFE010000089.1:0-8055 GCA_047633515.1 Paracoccaceae bacterium
GCCGCGTTTGGGCTTATATCTCTGATCAAAGGATTAATCAGGTTTTCTTGATTTTGTCGACAACTTCAGTGATTTGACCTTGTACCGAATTGAACGCCTTTTCATTCGCGTCCCGTGTAGTGTCGGCCAGTGTCTTCATCATCGTCAACGCCTCTTTGACAGCCGCGCTCATGGCGGCGGTCTGTGTTTTCATGGCATCCGCACCGGGCATGGCGTCTGATTTGCCAAGCTGTGACGAGGCCGCTTCAGTGATCTGCGAGAAAACTTTCATCTGGTTGTCCAGCATCGTTTTATACGCCTCCGCAGCCGAGGCATTTGCCTCGATCACAGCTTCGAAGTTGCGCTTGTTCGCTTCCATCATCTGATCGGCATTGAACATATTTGTCTGCCCGGGCTCGAACATCTTCATCATCGCTTTGGGGTCGAACATCGATTTCATTTGCTCTGGGTCAAAACCTTTGAACATCTCGGTGAAATCGAACGGGGATTTCTCGGCCATTTGTCGTCTCCTTGGTTTTGGGTTCGGAAATTATCGTTTCTTGGGCGGAATAAGATCGGTGATCGTGCCTTCGTACATTTCAGCAGCAAAGTTCACGGTCTCTGACAAGGTTGGATGCGGATGGATCGTATGCCCCAGATCAATCGCATCAGCCCCCATTTCGATCGCGAGCGCCACCTCGGCAATCAGATCACCTGCGTTCGTGCCAACGATCGCCGCACCGACAACGCGGTCATCGACAGGATCGAACAGCACCTTGGTGATGCCTTCGGAGCGCCCGTTCGACAACGACCGGCCCGACGCCGCCCAAGGGAACACGCCCTTGCCGACCTTCAGGCCACGCGCCTTGGCTTCGGTTTCGGTGATCCCGACCCAGGCAACTTCGGGGTCGGTATAGGCCACCGAGGGGATAACCGTGGCATCAAAGGTGCGTTCAAGCCCGGCGATCACCTCTGCGGCGACCTTGCCTTCGTGCACGGCCTTGTGGGCCAGCATCGGTTGCCCCACCAGATCGCCGATAGCAAAGATATGCGGCACACCTGTCCGCTGCTGTTTGTCGACAGCGATAAAGCCACGCTCGTCCACCACGATACCTGCGGCTTCGGCGTTGACCAACTTGCCGTTGGGGCGACGCCCGACCGCCACCAGCACCTTGTCGAAAGTATCAGTCGTGATCGTGCCCTTGTCATCCTCGAACGTGACCTTCAGGCCGCCCTTGAGGGCCTCCATTCCGGTGACCTTCGTTTTCAGCAGGATGTTCTCGTACCGTTTGGCGATGCGGGTGTGCAGCGGCTTGACGATGTCTTTGTCGGCCCCCGGCATAAGTTGGTCCATGAATTCGACGACGGTGATCTTGGCCCCCAACGCATCATAGACGCAGGCCATTTCAAGCCCGATGATCCCGCCGCCCAGCACGAGCATCCGCTTGGGGATCGACTCAAGCTCCAGCGCGCCGGTGCTGTCCATGACCCTCGGGTCATCGTGCGGCAGAAACGGCAACTGAACCGGCTCCGAGCCCGCAGCGATAATGCAATTATCAAAGCTGATGGTCTGCGTGCCGTCCGCACCGGTTACCTCGATCATGTTCGGACCGGTAAACTTGCCGGTGCCTTGTACCGTTTGCACCTTGCGGCTTTTTGCCAGACCGGTCAGGCCGCCTGTCAATTGACCAACAACCGAGTTCTTCCAGGCGCGCAATCCGTCAAGATCGATTTTGGGCTTCGAAAAAGTCACACCGTGGGCGGCCATATCTTCGGCTTCGGTGATGACCTTGGCGACATGAAGCAACGCCTTGGAAGGGATACAGCCGACATTCAGGCACACTCCACCCAGCGTCGGGTACTTTTCGATCAACACGACCTGCTTGCCCAGATCAGCGGCACGGAACGCCGCCGTGTAGCCCCCTGGACCAGAACCCAGAATCACAACTTCGGCGTGGATATCGCCCTTGCCGCTGGCGCCCCCCGTGGCCGCAACAGCCGGGGCCGCAACAGCCGCAGCAGCCGGGGCCGCAGCCTTCGGAGCCGCCCCGGCAGCCGCTCCCTCGAAGGTCATGATCAAGGTGCCCTCGGACACCTTGTCCCCTTCGGCAACGGTGATCGATTTCACGACCCCTGCCGACGGGCTGGGTACTTCGAGCGTGGCCTTATCGCTTTCCAACTCGATCAGCGGGTCTTCGGCGGCGACCGTATCACCGACCGCCACAAGAATGGAGATGACAGGAATGTCCTTGAAATCGCCGATATCGGGAACTTTGATGTCCATAGGTCGGTCTCCTTACAGCATGAGGCGGCGTACGTCGCCGAGCAGGTGTTGCAGCGTGGCGGCAAAACGCGCCGCCAGTGCGCCGTCAATCGCACGATGATCATAAGACAGGCTCATGGGCAGCATGTTGCGAGGGACAAATTCCGAACCGTTCCAGACCGGTGCCATCTTTGACCGCGTCAGACCAAGTATCGCAACTTCGGGCGCGTTGACAATCGGGGTAAAGCCCGTGCCACCAATCCCGCCCAGCGACGAAATGGTGAAGGTCGCACCCTGCATGTCGGGGCCTTTCAGCTCACCCTTGCGGGCCTTGCCCGACAACTCGCCCAGCTCTTTGGAAATCTCGACGATCCCTTTGCGATCCGCATCCTTGATCACCGGCACCATCAGCCCGTTGGGCGTGTCGGCAGCAAAACCGATGTTGTAATAATGCTTTTTGATCAGCTTGTCGCCGTCAGGATGCAGCGAGCTGTTGAACTGCCAATGCTGCTTGAGCGCCGAGACGCTGGCCTTGATGATAAAGCTCAGCAGCGTCACGCGGTACCCTTGCTCCTTTGCCATCGTGTCAAGTTCCTTGCGGTACTTGTCCAGATCGGTGATATCGGCCTCTTCGTGATGGGTGACATGAGGAATATTCAGCCACGAGCGGTGCAGCGCAGGACCCGAGAGTTTCTGGATGCGCGCCATTTCCACATCCTCGATTTTTCCGAATTTGGAAAAGTCGATAACCGGGATCGGCGGAATGCCCGTGCCGCCCGAAACAGCACCACCAGAAGCCGCAGGGGCCGCGGCTGTTGTTACCTGTTTGAAATAGGCCGTGACGTCCTCGCGCAGAATGCGTCCCTTGCGGCCCGTGCCGTTTACCAGCGCGATCTCGACACCCAGCGTCCGGGCATAGGCGCGCACCGAAGGCGAAGCGTGGGCCTTGCCAAAACCGGCATCCGTGACCGTGCCCGCCGGCGCGGCAACCGGTGCAGAGGCGGCAGCAGGAGCCGCCACCGGAGCCGCAGCAACGGGGGCCGCAGCAGCAGAGGCAGCCGCCGCGCCTTCCTCCTCAAGGATCAGCAAAAGCGCGCCTTCGGAGACCTTGTCACCTTCGGCCACCAGAATCTTGACGACCTTGCCGGCCGCCGAGCTTGGCACTTCAAGCGTCGCCTTGTCGCTTTCAAGCTCGACCAGCGGATCCTCGAGCGCAACAATGTCGCCCACACTCACAAGAACGCTGATCACCGGCACCTCGTTGAAATCGCCAATGTCGGGTACTTTGACTTCAATTGTCATTTCTGTTTTCTCCTCGTATTTGGCGTCTTAAACGAGCCGTGGGTTCGGCTTGTTGCCGTCGATGTTATATTTGGTAATGGCCAGCTGCATGTCTGCTTTTGTGACCGTACCGGTCTTGAAAAGCTCGACCATTGCTGCCCCTGCGATGTGGTTTGCATCGACTTCGAAGAAGCGGCGCAGGTTCACGCGGCTGTCAGAGCGGCCAAAGCCGTCGGTTCCCAGAACCGTAAAGCTGCCGGGCACAAAGGCGCGGATCTGCTCGGCAAAGTTTTTCATGTAGTCGGTGGCGGCAATCACCGGCCCTGTCGCCTTGCTCAATTGCTGGGTCACATAAGGCACACGCTCTTCGTCAAGCGGGTTGAGTCGGTTGTGACGCAGCGCATCCTGCCCGTCACGGGCCAACTCGTTCAGGCTGGTCGCCGACCAGATGTCCGCCGTCACACCAAAATCTTCCTTCAGCATCTCGGCCGCTTTCAACGCCTGAATAAGGATCGTACCCGACCCCAGAAGGTTGACGTGCTTCTTGCCCGGCTTCTTGATCTCGTGAAGACGGTAAAGCCCCTTGATAATGCCCTCTTCGGCGCCCATCGGCATGTCGGGATGCACATAGTTCTCGTTCATCAATGTCAGGTAGAAATAGACATCTTCCTGATTGACATACATCCGCTCCATCCCGTGATGCAGCAACACCGCGACCTCGAAACTGAAGGTCGGGTCATAGGTGATGCAGTTCGGGATCGTGCTGGCAAGGATATGGCTGTGGCCATCCTCGTGCTGCAAACCTTCGCCGTTCAGGGTTGTGCGCCCTGCGGTGCCCCCCAGCATGAAGCCGCGCGCCCGGCTGTCGCCAGCAGCCCACGCAAGGTCGCCGATCCGCTGGAAACCAAACATGGAATAGTAGATGAAAAACGGGATCATCGGCACGCCGTGGTTGGAATAGGACGTCGCCGCCGCCATCCAGTCGGCCATAGCGCCCGCTTCGTTGATGCCCTCCTGAAGGACCTGACCGTCGATGCTCTCTTTGTAGAACATCATCTGGTCGGCATCCTGCGGGGTATAGTTCTGGCCCAGCGGATTATAGATCCCGACCGAGCGGAACAGCCCCTCCATCCCGAAGGTGCGGCTTTCGTCGGGCACAATCGGCACGACAAACTTGCCAATCTTCTTGTCGCGCAACAGCGTCGTCAAAATCCGCACAAAGGCCATTGTCGTCGAAATCTCGCGGACGCCGGTCCCTTCGAGTTGCGCCTTGAAAGTCGACAGCGGCGGGATTTCAAGCTTGGGAGCGTTGCGCCACTCGCGTTTCGGAAACGCCCCGCCCAGCGCCTGACGGCGATCGGCAAGATAGGCTTTTTGCGCGTTGTTGAGCGACACGAAAGGTACCTTGGGCAGGTCTTCGTCGCTGACGGGGATTTGGAAACGGTCGCGCATGGTGCGCAGTTGGTCGTCACCCATTTTCTTTTGCTGGTGGGTCGTGTTCTGACCTTCGCCAGCAGTGCCCATGCCGTAGCCCTTTACGGTCTTGACCAACAGGCAGGTCGGTTGACCCTTCGTCTCGGTTGCCCGTTTGAAGGCCGAATAGACCTTTTGGGGGTCGTGCCCGCCGCGGCGCAGCGCCCAGATCTGCTCGTCGGACCAGTCTTCGACCAAGGCAGCCGTTTCGGGATACTTGCCAAAGAAATGCTTGCGGATATACGCGCCGTCTTTTGATTTGAAGGTCTGGTAATCGCCATCGACGGTTTCATCCATCAACTGGCGCAGGCGTCCGCTGGTGTCGTTTTCCAACAACGCATCCCAGCCCTTGCCCCACAGCAGTTTGATCACATTCCAGCCAGAGCCGCGGAATTCGCCCTCAAGCTCCTGAACGATCTTGCCGTTGCCGCGCACCGGACCGTCAAGCCGCTGAAGGTTGCAGTTGACCACGAAAATCAGATTGTCGAGCTCTTCGCGTGCCGCAAGACTGATCGCGCCCAAGCTCTCGGGCTCGTCCATCTCGCCGTCGCCAAGGAACACCCAGACCTTGCGGTCGCCCATGTCGATGTGACCGCGGTTGTGCATGTATTTCATGAACCGCGCCTGATAGATCGCCATCAGCGGACCAAGGCCCATGCTGACCGTCGGGAACTGCCAGTAATCGGGCATCAACCACGGATGCGGATAGGACGACAGACCGCTGCCGTCGACCTCGGAGCGGAAATTCTCCATCTGCGCCTCGGTAATGCGCCCCTCCATGAAGGACCGCGCGTAAATACCCGGCACGACATGGCCCTGAAAAAACACAAGATCGCCGCCGTGAATAGCCGATTTGGCACGCCAGAAGTGGTTCAACCCGATGTCGTACATGCAGGCCGAGGATGCGAACGAGGCAATGTGCCCGCCGTATTCACTGCTGACCTTGTTGCGCCGCACCACAATTGCCATCGCATTCCAGCGGTTGATGGTGCGAATGCGCCATTCCATCTCACTGTCGCCCGGCACCGGCAGTTCGTCATCCGGAGAGATTGTGTTTTGATAGGGGGTTGTCGCAGAAAAGGGCAACATCGCCCCCGCCGCACGGGCCTGCTGAACCGCCTTGTCGAGCAGGAAATGTGCGCGATCCGCGCCGTCACGGGCAATAACGTCCTCGATGGCTTCTTGCCACTCCTGGGATTCTACCGGGTCGATATCAGGTGTCTGGTCTTTCATCATTCTCTCCTCAGGCCAGTTCTGGCCGCCATTCACAGAAATCCGGGGCTGTTGTGCGAGCCTGCCCTATCGAGGGTCAGGAACACAACAGTCTCCATCGTGCGCCTCGCGACAAAGGACGCAAAAAACCGCCCCTCGCGCGCGAAGCCGTTTTAAAAGCCAATAAAGTTCGGGGTTCAAAGGGTGGAAGCCTCCAAATGCCAGCCATCTTGCACCTGATCCAGTACCAACGTCCGCGTGCAACGGCGACCTGCGCCCGCGCGACAACTGCATCCAAAAGCACTGGTTCATCAACGGCTCCCATTTGATGAGCCCGCAACAAACGACCGTCTGCCCAACACTCCCCCGAAGCAGACTCTAGCCGAACCGACCCCGCGACAAAACAGCCCCGCAAGCAATGCCGCTATGCATTCGGCACAACAATTGCGTAAAACCCCGCCCGGTTCAGCCGGCAAAAGCCACCAGCCCCAGTATTTCGCGCGCTTGGGCCGCGCTTGCAACGGGGCGGTCGTATTTCTCGCAGACCCCAACCGTGCGCCGCACCAGCGCGGCGTTTGACGGCGCCAGACGCTCGCGGTCAAGCCGGACGTTGTCCTCCAGCCCTGTGCGGGCATGCCCACCGCGCGAAATAGCCCAGTCGTTCACGACAATCTGGTTAGAACCGATCCCCGCAGCACACCACGCCGCTCCCGGCAACAAGCGCTCGACCGTTTCGACATAAATATCGAACACCGCCCTGTCGGCAGGCATCGCATTTTTCACACCCATCACGAACTGGATATAGGGCGCGTCCTTGATCTGCCCCTCGCGGAACATTTGTGCCGCCTTAAGGATATGGCTCAGATCAAAGGCTTCGATCTCTGGCTTGACGTTATAGGTGATCATCTGTGACGCCAGCCAGTCGACCAATTGCGGCGGGTTTTCGTAGACGCGGGTCGGAAAATTGCACGATCCCACCGACAAAGAGGCCATATCAGGGCACAACGGCAGCATCCCGCCCCGCTCCTGACCGGCCCCTGAACGGCCACCGGTCGAAAACTGCACGATCATACCCGGGCAATGTTTGTGAAGCCCCTCCTGAAGGGCGGCGAACTTTTCGGGATCGGATGTCGTCGTTTCGTCGGCATTGCGCACGTGGGCATGACAGATGCTTGCGCCGGCCTCGAACGCCTCATGGGTGCTCTCGATCTGTTCACTGATGGAAATCGGAACCGCAGGGTTTGCGGCCTTTGTCGGAACAGAGCCGGTAATGGCCACACAGATGATGCAGGGATCGCTCATGTCAAAACCTTTCGTGGCGGCGCATCTGGATGCTCCTGCTTGCAACACTCAAAACTCTGCAGCTTTGGCAGATACCAAAGGTGCGCCAATGGTCACTCCGGCCTCGCGACCGTCATGCTCGACGTTACCCCACACCGCCGCGGGACGAAAGCGAAAGTGTACGACAGTATGCACGGATTTCAGGCTGGCAGGGCGCCAAGCAGTCCCTTAGCGTGGTCGCAACACCTGCAAAGAAAGACCACCCCTTGACCGGAACCGACCTGCACACGCGAACCGATCTGCCCGAGGCCCTGAGGGTGTTGCTCAAGGAACTGCCACGCAGCGGTTGGGACAGCCATCCGAAATATTCGGGCCTGATCCGGTTCTGGCTTGATCGCCACATGATGTTCCGCTCGCTGCTGGAGCGGATGGGCACCGATGTCGAGCATGTCCTCGACAAATCCATCGCACCGGCGGAATATGCCCGCCGCCTGTCACGGCTCGGGGGGACCTTCATCAACGAATTGCACGGCCACCACCAGATCGAGGATGCCCATTACTTTCCC
>JBLIFE010000090.1:0-8053 GCA_047633515.1 Paracoccaceae bacterium
GATGGGGGCGACGCCCCGCCTGAAAGGTGCGTGGGCGGCCCGGATCATCACCCTGTTTCCAGACGCTTTTCCCGGCGTGCTCGGAGAGTCGCTGACTGGCAAGGCTCTGCAAGACGGCAAATGGGCAATCGATCCGATCGACCTGCGCACGTTCGGCCTCACCAAGCATCGCAATGTCGATGATACGCCGGCGGGGGGCGGCGCGGGCATGGTCCTGCGCGCCGATGTGGTGGCGCGCGCCCTGACGCATGCGGCACGGGGCACCCCGACAGACCGCAGCGCGTGGCCTGTGGTCTATCTGTCGCCTCGCGGGCGCAGGTTTGATCAGGCCACAGCCCGGCGTTGGGCCCGCGCCGACGGGATAACGATGTTGTGCGGCCGGTTCGAGGGGGTTGACCAACGGGTTCTGGATGCATTCGAGGTGGAAGAAGTCAGCCTTGGTGATTTTGTGCTGTCAGGTGGGGAAATTGCAGCGCAAGCGATGATTGATGCGACTGTGCGCCTGCTGCACGGAGTGTTGGGAAACGAAGCGTCGATCGAAGAAGAAAGTTTCTCGGAGGGGCTGTTGGAACACCCTCACTACACCAAACCCGCAGACTGGCAGGACCGTGCCATTCCACCCGTTCTTTTGTCCGGAAATCACGCCCTGATTGCAAAGTGGCGCCGCGAGCAGGCCGAAGCCCTGACCCGCACCCGCCGCCCCGATCTGTGGCAGGCTCTTCAAGGCGTGAAAGACGTCAACGACCCTGATCAAACGGCTTGATCACAACGCTTTTCACGCTTATAAGGCAGTCAATCCGGATTCGTCTTGCGCCCCTTTTTGGTGTGTATGTTTGCGGGATGTTTGCGCCAGTGTCGGATATCGATGTTGCGGTCGGGCGGGTTCTTCCCCGTTTTGCCTGACGATAAGGTGATATTCGGAAATGCGTCGCCTTCGGGCAAAAAGTAATGTCGCCTTGATCTCGGGCGGGCGTGGATCACACGAACCCGGCGAAGACCACAAGCTCTTGAGGCGCGCACATCTTCACGGAAAAAACCGTGGGCACATTCAAGGAGTGATTCAGATGAACCTGATCGCAGAGATTGAAGCAGAGCAGGTTGCCGCACTTGCCAAAGAGCTTCCCGATTTCAGAGCCGGCGACACCATTCGCGTCGGCTTCAAAGTGACCGAGGGCACGCGTACACGTGTTCAGAACTACGAAGGCGTCTGCATCGCGCGTAAAAATGGCGTCGGCATTGCCGGCTCGTTCACCGTGCGCAAGATTTCCTTTGGCGAGGGCGTCGAGCGGGTCTTCCCGTTGCACTCCACCAACATCGACAGCATTACCGTTGTTCGTCGCGGCCGTGTGCGCCGTGCCAAGCTGTATTATCTGCGCTCGCGTCGTGGCAAGTCCGCGCGTATTTCAGAGAATACAACCTACAAGCCTGCAAAAAGCTAAAGGATTGGCACGATGAAAAAAGATCTGCACCCCGAATACCACATCATCAGCGTAAAGATGACCGATGGCACACTGCTGGAAATGAAGTCCACATGGAGCACCGAAGGCGCTCGGCTGTCGCTTGATATTGACCCGACCGTGCACCCCGCATGGACCGGCGGCAACACCAAGCTGATGGACACCGGCGGCCGTGTATCGAAGTTCAAAAAGAAGTACGAAGGTCTTGGTTTCTGATCAGACCTCTTGTTTCAAGGCAATTGCGCCGCCCCTCGGGGCGGCGTTTTTCTGTTTTTGGACCTTATGACAACACGCTCCTCGAAGCTTTCCTATATTTTCCAAAAATCATGGGTAATCTGGTTTCTTGGCCAGTCTGGGACTTTCCTCTTGCGCCGCCACACAATAGTGTTCTCCAAACGTTCAACCAGCAGCAAAAGCAGGACAGCGAATGGCGCATATTATCGTTGTCGGAAATGAAAAGGGCGGTGCGGGGAAATCGACCGTCTCGATGCACGTGGCAACGGCTTTGTCGCGCATGGGCCACAAGGTCGGCGCGCTTGACCTTGACCTTCGCCAGCGCAGCTTTGGCCGCTACATTGATAACCGTCGCAGCTTTCTAGCCTCCCAATCCATCACACTGGCAACACCTGACTTTCGCGATCTGCCAGAGATCGACCCGGCCCTGCTGGCCGAGGGTGAGAACATGTTCGACAGGCGCCTGTCAGACGCAGTTGCCGGGCTCGCCGATGAAATGGACTTTATCCTGATTGACTGTCCGGGCTCTCATACCCGCCTCAGTCAGGTCGCCCATTCCATCGCCGACACCCTCGTTACACCGCTGAACGACAGCTTTGTCGATTTTGACCTTCTGGCCAGATCAGGGCCCGAAGACGGCGCGATCAAGGGGCCTTCGGTCTATTCCGAGATGGTATGGTCAGCCCGTCAAATGCGTGCACAGGCCGGCTTGCCACCCATCGACTGGATCGTGCTTCGGAACCGTTTGGGTGCACAACAGATGATCAACAAGAAAAAGATGGGCGAAGCCTTGGAGAACCTAAGCCGTCGCATCGGATTTCGGGTCTCACCGGGGTTCAACGAACGGGTTATCTTCAGAGAGCTCTTTCCGCGCGGCCTAACCTTGCTAGACTTAAAAGACCTAGGCGTGGAAAAGCTTAGCCTGTCCAACATTGCCGCCCGACAAGAGTTGCGCGATCTGATCACTGCTCTCAAATTACCCGGTGTTCAACCCAACTTCTGACCCGGTCCAGCAGGCACATGCTGTCAATCGTATGATGGACCGTTGAACTCCGTGCACGCGCACCACCCGAAGGGTGGTGCCACGCCCAACGCTTTTGGCTCCTTCATTCAAGGAGCACAAAGGGGCGGGAGCCCCCTGTCACTGGGCCGCTTCATCAAGACAGCCGTGAAAGGCGTTGCATAAAAGGATCCCGCTCCAACCGCTCCGCCTGTCGCTTTGACAGTTTCACATCCTCCGGACACGAGGTTCCAAACACAAGCAGTCGGGTCCAACCCTGCTGCTTTCCAGAACCAGCGCCCGCAACGACAGCCCGTTTTCTTGCGCCCGCCCCAAGCCCCGGCGTAGGTCGTGTTGAGACATCCTCATGGCCCAACGCTTGCGGATGCTGTAACATTGTCAACAAGGATCGTTTCGCTTCGGTCCGCTTGGCAGTGTCAGGTACCGCTAATACTGACGGCTCGTCGGCAACAAGTTCGGCCAGAATCGCTGCAACCTCGGCGTCGCTCAAGCCCACAGTTTCCACGGTATTCACCCCCTGCAACAAGTCCGGACGATCCCCCCTATCCAAAACCGGGTGTGCCGCTTTGATAGCCTGTTGGCCAAAGTTGCATTCTATGTCGCGGTCCTTATTTGTGGCATCCACTAGGTATCTGGCGCCTTTGGGCGCGCCGGTTGCACCTACTGCATTGTTGCGCAGTCCTATTCGAAAGGTCCCGAACGCCGCAAATCCCAACATCAGCGTGGCCGCAACAATCAACCGTGGGTCCGCACTCCCCGACATCAGCGCCACATTTCGCCCCCCCTCCTCGATGGGGCGCAGCACGAGCAGAGCATCCCCTTCATCACCGCTCCTTAGCATGGATTGGACCAGACGATTCAACAGCTCAGGCCGCGCACTTAAGCCATGCACAGTCACCACTGGCCCGAACGTGCCCTGCTCTTGCGCAACCCCAAACCACCGGATCGGGTCAAAGTCCTCAGGTCGCCCTGAAAACAACAACGCCCCCAGCACCTTGGGATGACCGGTTGCAGCCTGATCAAATGAACTGGGATCATGCGCTAAAAGCGGAACAACCGTGACCTGAAAACCACCCCTTCCACCCCAAAGCTCAACACTGCGCACCGCCGTCAAATCGAGCTGCGCCAGAACCCGCGCCTCTCCTGCAAGGCCGAGGTGTCGTGCCGGTTCGAATTGCTCAATCGCCACAAGCGCGGGAGGATTCCGAGACAACGCAAGCGCGCGCTCCCGGACCTGACGCGTCTCGTTCAGCATACCCTGTATACTTACCAACAAGACACCAGCCGCAATCAGATAGAGCCTGAATGACTTGCTTGAAATACCCCTCAAGGCGGCACGCGACACTCCCATGAAACCAATCCTCGTTATGACAGGCGTTCAGCGTGACAGACCAACATGGCCGTCCCATGGCACCAACAGGGCGTCTTTGTGCCCGACACACTGAACCACCCCGCGTTGTCCGCAAACCATCAATTCAAGTCGGGATGAGGGTTGTGACACAAAGCAAAAGTGGCAAATCGTTAGTCGCTTGAGATCCGCGTGCGCGAGACCCGGATGGACTTCGAGCATAAAGGCCCGTGCTAACCACAGGCGAACGCGATTGTGGCGAGTGCACCAAAGATCAGGTCCTTCTCTGAACCCTGGGCGCCTGGATCAGGATGCAAGAACCGGAGAACCGGAAGCATCCTAAGGCCAAGACTGCCACACCGTCCCGTCACAATCCTCGCCACAAGGTATTCAGTGTGGTTTGGAAGCCGCAAAAAGACCAATAAGCGGCACAAGGATGTAGCTTGCCAAGGGCACGGTCAAAAGCCCCACACCCAGCCCGAAAACACCATCCAGCGCGGCGGTTACGACCCATTCTATCGTAGCGACAGCCGCCGGCAATAAATGCCCCGCCCCAACCGCGACACCATGGATCCAATGGCCCGGCCCCGCAATCCCGAAGGCTTCGAGACCGTGGATGATAATGGACCCGCCAACCCAAAGCATCGCCGCCGTTCCAATAGCTGCAATTGCGGCCATGAACGCCGGCATACCCCTTACAATCGCGCGGCCGGCAGACCGGGTGACACGCAAGCGGCCCACTTGGGCAAGCCGCAGCCCTACATCATCCGCCTTTACCAAAATTGCTACAGAGCCATAAACGAGAACGGTTATGCCAACCGCAACTATGGCAAGAACCAAACCCGCGATCCAGATTGTATCAGACTCGATCGAAGCAAGCGAAATGGTCATGATTTCAGCCGACAGAATGAAATCGGTCTTGATTGCGCCCGCAACCCGCTGTTTTTCCAGATGAGCTGCATCCAGCGTCGCCGGCACAGAACCGCTTTCGTGATGCGGCTTGAGGAGGTGCAATATCTTTTCTGCACCTTCAAAACAAAGATACGCCCCCCCCAGCATCAACAAAGGGGTCAGCAACCAAGGTAAAAACGCGTCCAGCAAAAGTGCAGCAGGCAACAGGATCACAAGCTTGTTGAACAGCGAGCCGCGCGCAATTTTCAGCACAATCGGAAGCTCGCGCACCGCAGGAAGTCCTTGGACGTATTTGGGGGTGACGGCGGCATCATCGACAACAACGCCTGCAGCCTTTGCACCAGCCTTTGCAGCGTCATCAATGACGGCGCCTGCAACCTTTGCACCGGTTTTTGCCGCCTGTGTGGCGATATCATCAAGTTGTACCGCCGCAAGCTTGGTCAGGGCGGCCACATCATCCAAAAGCGCAAGCAATCCACTCATATCCGGCCCTTTCAGTGTCACCGCACCGTGCGGATCATCATATCGCAACAACGCAGTACAACACCACCTTTCGTGTAGATGCTTTTGTCCTCAAAAGTTTTGGCGGCGCGCAATTCATAATTAAGATTTCACAGATACCTTGCACTTCAGATCAGAAAATACATCGGAAGAGTGGGTAAATGGTTTCAGAAAAAAAGTCCGTCGACACCCCCGAAGACGACCAGAAGGTAGACCCGATTGCATTTCTGGCATCTCTGATGCCCGATGCCGTCGTACTGGTTTTTGACGGAGAAAGCGGCACCCTCGTCACATGTAATGACCACGCACTCAGCATCCTTGGCCTTGACCTTAATGTGCCACAACTTCCGACGTTCCAGATGATGGTCGCCCCGGAAGGAGAGGCCGCCGAAGACCTGTGGTGGAGTGTGACCGCAGGCGTCACCCAAAGCTGGAAAGGCGCGCTGGTTGGAGCGCTTGACCTGACCATCGAAGTCTCGGTACGGGCGACGATGCAAACGGACGCAAGCGGTGCCTCCCGTTTAATCGTGCTGGGGGAAATGGCCTCGGGCGGGACGGCGACACAAACAGTCACCGCCGATCCAACGTGGTCCGCGCTTGAACCCGTGATGGGCGTCATAACATACGATATGGACGGCGTCATCCAGTCAGCAAACGACCGGGCGATGATGGCTCTGGAGGCTTTTGGCGACGACATTGTCGGTCGTCACCACGATACGCTCTGGCCGAAAACGGAATCGCAATCTCCCGAATATTTCGAGTTCTGGGAAAAGCTGCGGCAAGGGCGGATCATCGAGGGTCGCCACCTGCACGTGACATCGACAGAGGGCGAGGTCTGGCTGCAATCCACGTTCGCACCGGTGCGCGGGGCAGACGGGCATATCGGACATGTCATCCAATGCTTGATGGATGTAAACGATTCAACGCTCGAAGCGGCTGATTCACAAGAAAAGGCCACAACACTCTGGTCGGCTTTGCCAATTGCCGAATACGATCTCGAAGGACATGTCCTGGCCGCCAATGACAGCATGCTCGAGTATATGGGCATGGGCGCCGAAGAAGCCATCGGCATGCATGATCACCGGTTTTGCGATCCCGAATTCGCGCGCAGTGCCGCCTATAAACGTGTCTGGAAGGACGTTCTGTCAGGCGAGGTTCAAAAAATCAACGTCAAACAGCTTTCCAAAACCGGCAAGCCACAGTGGATGTCATCGACCTTTACCCCCGTTCTGTCGGCAGCCGGCACCGTAAAGCGGGTCATCAAGATCGGAGAGGACGTCACGGATGTTGCTGAAAAACTGAGCGAATATAGCTACAAACTCAAGGCAATCGAACTGAGCCTTGCGACAGTCGAATATGATCTGGGCGGCAAGGTTATTGCATGCAATGCCAACTTCCTGAATCTGTTCGGGATCACAAGTGAGGAAATCCTCTCGTTCAAGCATAGTGATTTTGTGGAGAAGGCCTTTGCCGACAGCCGCCGCTATGTCGAGTTCTGGGACAAGCTTAACCGGGGCGAAGCCGTCAGCGGCGAATTCAAGCGGATTGCTCCGGGTGGCAATGAAGTCTGGCTGCGCGCGACCTATGCACCGGTCCGCAATACAGAAGAACGCCTCTTCAAGATCCTGTTCTATGCTTACGATGTCACGGCAGATAAACGACAAAGGCTTGAGTTCGAAGGCAAGGTTCAGGCCATTGACCGCTCTCAGGCGATTGTCGAATTCGAAACCGACGGTACCTTGATCAGTGCCAATGCCAACTTTCTGGAACTGATGGGTTATCCGCTTGAAGAAGTGCGCGGCAAGCACCACCGGCTTTTTTGCCCGCCAAACATTTTGAGCAACGAAGACTACACATTGTTCTGGGAAAAACTGCGCAACGGAAAGTTCCAGTCAGGTGAATACCAAAGGCTGGCTATTGGCGGGCGCGAAGTCTGGCTTCAGGCAACTTATAACCCAATTCTGGGACTGGACGGGCGGCCGACACGCATTGTGAAAGTGGCCTCCGACATCACCAAACAAAAACAACGAATCGTCGATTTCGAAAGCAAGTGGGATGCCGTGAACGTCGCGCAATCCATTGTGGAGTTCGATCTGGATGGCAAACTTGTCTCTGCCAACGAGTCGTTCTTGCGGATGATGGGTTATTCTCTGAGAGAGATCGTTGGCCAGCACCACAGCATGTTTTGCACACCCGACTATGTCCAATCCGAGGAATATCGCGGGTTCTGGCTTAGTCTTGGCAAGGGCGAATCCCATGCCGCGCGGTATCATTGCATCGGACGCTTTAACCGGGATGTCTATATTCAGGCAAGCTATAGCCCGATTGTCGATGCCAATGGCGAGGTTGTCCGGGTCATCAAATACGCGTTCGATGTTTCCGAGCATGTCGCTCTGGAGGCCCTCGCATCCAAAAGTGCGGCAGCCGTGCGGGACGAGTTGCAACAGGTCATTTCGGCCAGCAGTGCGATTGAACACGAGACCAGCGATCTGTCCAAAGCAACGGACCTGTCGCGCAATGGCGCACTCAAAGGGCGTGACAGCCTTGAAAAAAGTCTGACCGCAATCGAAGGCGCAAATC
>JBLIFE010000091.1:0-7987 GCA_047633515.1 Paracoccaceae bacterium
GCCCCGCCGCACGCGCCAGCGCCGGCTCGGCCCCCGGCACCGGATCAATAAACGCCAACAAATGAGTGCGCCGCCCCGACGCATAGCGCACGGCACAAAGATACGCCAAATGCGCAAGTCCCCCCGCTGTTGCAAGCTTGGTGTCCAGTCCGGTCAAAAGCTGCTCGGGCAGGCCGGTGGGGGCGTCGATCTCTTCGGGGGTCTCCGACACCTCGGCGGGCACATGCCCCAAGGTCCGGTTCAACCACGTCAGCGCAGCCGCAGGGATCACGATTGCCGAAGGTGCCACATCAAGGTTCACCCCGAGATCAAGCCCCTGCCCGTCCAGCAACTCCACAACGACACGCCCCGACATGGCCGCAAAGGGCACCGATCCCGCCGCAAAGTCAGTCAGCCGGTCCTCGCGATCAAAGACAAGCACAACGGGCCCGTCCTCAAGCGGAAAAACGCGCGGGCGGATGTTGTCACCGACCGCGTCTTCCTCGAGCAGCAGAAAAAGTTCGTTATCCGCCAGACGCTCATAAAACCGCAGGCGTAGTGCGTCGTCGTCGGGCGCGGCCATCATGGCGGCATGGGCCACATCCAGCGGAGTTTCGATCATCACGGCTTCCTTTGATCCGGGGCGCGGTTTTCGACCACACCGCGACGGTAAACGTTCAGAACGACCTCGTAGGATGCTCCGGCGCAGGACGCAAGGCAGGCAGGCAAACGGGGCCGGACCGGACAGCTGATATGCCCCATCCCCGGGCGGTTCTTGATAAGACCACGGAGGCATTCAATACGGGCGCATTTTGTAATCTCGAGCGCGGTGCGCCTCTTTTGGTTTCGAATTCGGTTCAGGACCCTTCAATTTATTTAAGGCTGTCAGGCTTGCATACTGAACAGCCCCGAAACTTTGAGGGAATTTAGCGTGCAGGACATGCTCCGCCTTCATCCGGGGGTGCGTGTACGACCCGGCCCGACGATTGAAGGCGGGTCGAAGTTCGCGCCGCAGACCTTTTTGCTAACGCATCCGTCGTGGCGCAAGACGGGCTGTCAAATCTGCGTGCCGCTACAACAGAGACCCTGAATTGGCGCCGCCTTCTTCGCGCCCCGCTATCCGTGTCTTTCGGGCGGGACTTATTTCGACATTTATGAAAGTATCTCTTCCAAACGGTAGAATACTTCGTTATTTCTAGAATCATGAAACAACACTCGCCCCCCGTCCCCGTAGAACAAGCCGCCTCGACCTTTGCTGCTCTTGGATCGGAGCAGCGACTTGGTGTGCTGCGGACATTGGTGCGCGCCGGGCCCGAGGGGCTGGCAATCGGCACTTTGGGAGATCGCAGCGGCATTTCCGGATCAACCCTGACCCATCACCTGAAAATCCTGATGCAGGCCGGGTTGATCAGACAGATCAAAAAGGGGCGCTCGATCATCTGCATCGCTGTGGCCTATGCCGAATTAAGCGCGCTTGCCGATTTTCTACTGTCGGAGTGTTGCGCCGATACCTCCAACACCGTTTTGCCCTCCCCGGACAGGGACCACGGCCATGAGTGACATTCCCCAACTCCCTTCGGCGTCGCCCCTTGATTTTTTGCGGCGCTTGTCAAAGGTCTGGTTCGTGATCATGACCCTGCCACTGGCCGTTTTGCTGCTTGATCCGCCGCAGGCATGGCCGACAGTGGTGTTTGCTTTCAATGCCATCACGCATACCGGTATTTTCATCATTTTCGCTATTCTGTCGGTGGGATACCTCAAGGCCAGCGGTGCCGAAACTCTGTTGGCAAAAGCTTTTGAAGGCCCTCAGACGCGGATGATTTTCGGCGCGGCCTTACTGGGAGGTTTATCCCCCTTTTGTTCTTGTGAAGTGATCCCGTTTATTGCGGCCCTTCTGGCCGTGGGCGCCCCTTTGGCAGCGGTCATGGCGTTCTGGCTTGCGTCTCCGTTGATGGATCCGGCGATGTTTTTCATCACGGCGGGGACACTCGGATTTGATTTTGCGATTGCCAAAACACTGGCCGCAGTAGGGTTGGGGTTGCTGGGCGGATTTGGCACGATGGCCTTTGCCAACACGTCCGTTTTCGCCGATCCATTGCGCGAAAAGCCGCAAATCGGCGGATGCTGCGGATCCCGAGACCCGTTTCAAGGCAAGCCTGTGTGGAAGTTCTGGTCCGATCCGACCCGCCGCGCCGTTTTTCGCGACACGGTTTTGAGCAATGCGCTTTTCTTGTTCAAATGGCTGTTGCTCGCCTATCTGATCGAGGCCCTGATGATCCGCTACATTCCAGCACAGGCCATTGCAGGGGTGCTAGGAGGCAGTGGCGTGTGGCCGATCGTGATGGGGGCGCTTGTTGGTGCACCCGCCTATCTGAACGGATATGCCGCCGTGCCTCTGGTCGACGCCCTGCTGTCACAAGGCATGAGCAACGGCGCGGCCATGAGTTTTGTAATTGCAGGTGGTGTCAGCTGTATTCCCGCCGCACTTGCTGTCTGGGCTCTGGTCAAACCCCGCATCTTTGCAGCCTACCTTGGCTTTGCATTGATCGGCGCAGTCACCGCCGGCCTAATCTGGAGCACCCTGTCCTAGAAGGCGAAATGCCACCCGTTTTTTCCGCTGTCACAATTTGTGCAAGCCCCCTCTGCCGCGCGACATCGTTTGTTTTCCGGCATTTGCACCTATACACTTGAAAAATTGTTTCTTATAAACAATTCAATTAGCAGGGAACCTGCACGACCATAGGCCACATCAAAAAGCCGCGTGGGGGAGAGGAGACTAAACAGTGCGAACGGCTGGTACAGCAGTGTTACTGATCGCCCTTTGGCTATTGATGTCCGGTGTCTACAAACCGCTGGTGATCGGATTTGGTGTCCTGTCTGTGGCGGCGGTTCTGGCAATCATCAGGCGCATGGATGATATAGACGGCGCGCGCATTGACCTTCGGCTGCACCCGTTGCGGCTGCTCTCGTACTTCGGCTGGTTGCTGGTCGAAATTGCCAAGGCGAACTGGGCAGTGACCAAAGTCGTACTATCCCCGAAAATGACCATGCGTCAGCATTTGTTCATGGTTCCGCGTAGCCAGAAAACCGACACCGGTCAGGTCATATTCGGCAATTCGATCACCCTTACGCCCGGAACGATCACAATCGAAACAGAGGGAGAGGAATTCATCGTTCATGCGCTGAATTATTCGCCCGATGACGATGCGGCGCTGGCCGACATGGACCGTCGGGTCACACAAGCGGAAACGGTGGTGTCAGCATGATGTTTGCCGTCGCAATCAGTGCCATCTTCATCGCCATGCTGTTGGTCATGGTGCGCCTTTTTGCCGGACCGACGCTGTATGACAGGGTTTTGGCAGTCAACTCTTTCGGAACACACACCGTTTTATTCATCGGGGTGTTAGGTTTTTTGACAGGCCGGCCCGAGTTTCTGGATATCGCCCTGCTTTATGCATTGATCAACTTTGTGGGGACGATCGCGATCCTGAAGTTTTTCCGGTATCGCTCGATCGGTGACACGGGGCGTGCCGACCCATTGAACGGAGGCGGGGAATGACCTTTGTTGATTTGCTGGTCCATTACCTGAGCTGGTTTTTCTTTGCTTCGGGGTCGTTTTTTGTGATTGTCGGCGCGGTTGGAACCGTTCGGCTGCCCGATTTCTGGTCGCGGATGCACGCGGCCTCCATAACAGAATCGGCAGGAATGATCCTGATGTTGCTCGGTATGGTGCTTCAGGCGGGCCTGACGCTTGTCGCGGTAAAGCTTTTGATCATCGGCGTGTTCTTGTTCATAACCGGCCCGACGGCGACACATGCCGTGGCAAATGCGGCGTTCGTGTCGGGATTGCGCCCGACAGAGGCCGAGGGCCTGAAAGCACCAGACGCAGACTAACCCGAAATACCCGTTTGGAACGGGCCCTCACAGCAACGGCGGACGCGACATCGAAACCTTTATCAACATAGCACTGTTTACCATGCTGGTGATGACTGCGATCGCTGTTGTCCGGACGCGCAATCTTTTTGCAATGGTCATGTTGTCAGGCGTCTTCAGCCTGCTGTCAGCGCTGTTGTTTGTGACATTGGATGCAGTTGATGTGGCCTTTACCGAAGCCGCCGTCGGTGCGGGTATTTCGACTGTTTTGATGCTTAGCACGCTGGCGCTTACTTCACGGCGCGAGTTGCCCTCGAAGCATTCACCGGCTGTGCCACTGTTCGTGGTGATCGTGACAGGGGCGGCGTTGATCTATGGCACTTTGGACATGCCAAATTTCGGCAGCCCCACTGCCCCTGCGCAGGTTCATGTGGCCCCTGACTACCTTGAGCGCAGCGTGCATGAAATCGGCGTTCCGAATGTCGTTACTGCCATTCTGGCAAGTTATCGGGGCTATGACACTTTGGGCGAAACGGCTGTGGTGTTCACGGCCGGTATCGGCGTGCTGATGCTGATCAACGGGCTGCGCCGCCGCCGCCGCAGCAAAGATGACGAAGATTTCCCTGAGAAGAGAGGGCCGGGCTAATGCATCACCATCTTATCCTGCGGGTAATCACCAAGCTTCTGGTCGGAACGATCTTTTTGTACGCCTTTTACGTTCAGTTTCATGGGGATTACTCTCCGGGAGGCGGCTTTCAGGCCGGTGCGATCATGACCGTTGGCTTTATAATTTATGGCATCGTGTTCAGCCTGTCCCATGTTCAACGGGTTTTTCCACCGTGGCTTGTTCACAAACTTATGGCGATAGGTGTGTTGCTTTATGCAGGCACAGGTGTCTTTAGCCTTTTAACCGGCTTCGAGTACCTTGATTATACCGCAATCAGCCCACAGCATCCCGAGAGTGGGCAACATTATGGCATTCTGCTCGTGGAAGCGGGTGTCGGCATCACCGTTACAGCCGTTCTGGTCTCTGTTTATTATGCATTCGCTGAGCGCACGCCGCTTATCAGCGACGAGGAATGGTAATGGAAAACGGGTTTTCTTTCGAGTATATCGTCGGGCATATGAACTACTGGCTGTTCATCGTTTTGATGATGACGGGCCTTTACATCGTTGTTGCCAAGGGCAATCTGGTAAAGAAGATCGTTGGACTGAATATCTTTCAAACCTCTGTCTTCATGCTCTATATTTCCATCGGAAAGGTCTCGGGCGGCACCGCTCCGATTTTCCCGCTTGATATGAACGTCGATCCTGACGTCGCCTACTCCAACCCATTGCCCCATGTTCTGATCCTGACGGCGATTGTTGTGGGGGTTGCGACGACATCGCTTGGCCTTGCGTTGATCGTTCGCATCCACGAGGAATACGGCACGATCGAGGAAGAGACCATTCTGGACATTGAGCAAAAGATCGCGAGCGCGGAATGCCGACGCCATGGTGACGCAATGGGCGGGCGGGCCTGATGGCAACTGAAGTGCTACAGTACGAAGCCCTGACGCTGATGGATCATCTGCCCATCCTGCAAATTATCGTCCCCTTTCTTGCGTCTCCGTTGTGTGTTCTGATCGGGCGTCGCAAGTATGCGTTTCCTATTACCTTTCTGGCGAGTGCTACATCGCTTGTGATTGCCGCTCTTATGTTGATGCAGGTGATCGACGGCGGCTATATCTCGTATGAAATCGGCGGGTGGGCCCCGCCACTCGGGATCGAATACCGGGTCGATGCTGCAAACGCTTTTGTGTTGCTTCTGGTGGCCGGTATCAGCACTCTTGTACTTCCCTATGCCCGCGAGAGCATAAAAACAGAGATACCCGCCCACCAGCATACCTTGTTCTATGCATTGTTCCTCATGTGTTTTACGGGGTTGATGGGTGTCGTTATAACTGGTGACGCGTTCAACGTCTTTGTGTTCCTCGAAATATCCTCACTCGCGACCTATGTCCTAATTGCACAAGGGTCTTACCGCGACAAACGCGCCCTGACCGCGGCATATGATTACCTCATCATGGGGACAATCGGGGCCACGTTCTTTGTTATCGGGCTTGGAATGCTGTTTATGGCAACCGGTACGCTGAATATGGCCGATCTTGCCGACCGTATCGTCGATCAAGGCGCGAACCGGACCGTACTGGCAGGGTTTGCCTTTATCATCGTCGGAATGGGCCTGAAGGTTGCGGTCTATCCGATGCATCTTTGGTTGCCCAACGCCTATACCTATGCACCGACTGCGGTCACCACGTTCCTTGCGGCCACCGCGACCAAGGTTGCGATCTATGTGATGTTGCGGTTCATGTTCTCGGTTTTCCAGCCAACATTTCTGTTCGAGATCAACACGCTTGAGTTCATCATACTCCCGCTGGCGATCATTGCGATGTTTGCGGCCTCTTTCATTGCAATTTTCCAGTCTGATCTGAAACGCATGCTTGCATATTCAAGCATTGCACAAATCGGATACATGCTGCTGGGTATTGCGTTTTTGTCGGAAACAGGGCTGACCGCGACCCTTGTTCACATGTTCAACCACGGCATTACAAAAGCCGCTTTGTTCATGGGGGCCGGCATTTTCGTCCTGCGTATGGGGGGCTCGTTCTACGACGATATCAAAGGCGCCGGCAAGACCCTGCCGTGGACAAGTGCCGCTGTGGTGATCGGAGGCCTGAGCCTGATCGGTGTTCCCGGCACGGCAGGCTTTGTCAGCAAGTGGGTTCTGGTTCAGGCCGCATTGGAGCGGGGCTGGTGGCCAATCGCCGTTCTGGTGGTTGCTTCCTCGCTTTTGGCAGTGATCTACATCTGGCGCGTGATCGAAACACTCTACATCGCCCAACCAACAGGCAAGCGCCTCCCAAAGGAGGCACCACTCAGCATGCTGGTGCCCCTCTGGATCATGGCGCTGGCCTGTATCTATTTCGGCTTTGACACGGACATCACGCTTGGCGCCTCCCGCACAGCAGCCCAAGGGTTGCTTGCCGGATCCGCTGGCATGCAGTAGGGCGGGCAGTATCGTGGACACAAACACAGCCATTCTGCTGACCATGATCATTCCCGCGCTTGCGGTGGTGACCAATCTGGTTTTCCGCAATGCACCTGATTTGCGCGACGGTCTGACGCTTGCGGCGGCGGTTGCGACCTTTGCGCTGGTGCTGACCATCCTGTTCAACGAAGGCAACGGCACGTCTGAAACCTTTGTCCTGTTGACCGTCATGCCAGGCCTTGACCTTGCGTTCAACGTAGAGCCGTTGGGGCTGTTGTTTGCCATCGTGGCATCGGGCTTGTGGATCGTGACCCACCTTTACGGCATCGGGTACATGCGCGGCAATCACGAGGACGATCACGCAAGGTTCTTTGCCTGTTTCGCCTTTTCGATTTCCGCCGTCATGGGCATTGCCTTTGCGGCCAACATGTTCACTTTGTTCCTGTTCTACGAGGCCCTGACCCTGTCCACCTATCCACTGGTCGCGCACAAGGGCACCGCCGAAGCAAAGCGCGGGGCGCGCACTTATCTGGGCATCCTGATCGGTACCTCGATCGGGTTGCAACTGGTGGCAATTGTCTGGACCTTCTCGATCACCGGCACGCTTGATTTCACCAAAGGCGGCATCCTCGAGGGTCACATTGCCGGTCCGATGGTTGCGGTATTGCTTGCCCTTTATGCCTTCGGCATCGGCAAGGCAGCCTTGATGCCGTTCCATCGCTGGTTGCCAGCAGCCATGGTGGCCCCTACACCGGTCAGTGCGCTGTTGCACGCGGTCGCCGTGGTTAAGGCTGGCGTTTTCACCATGCTCAAGGTCGGAGTTTACATCTTTGGCATCGATTTTCTGGCACAGACAGGCGCTTCGGTGTGGCTGATGTGGCTGGCGGCTTTCTCGATCATCGCCGCCTCGATTGTGGCTATGACCAAAGATAATCTGAAGGCACGGCTTGCCTATTCCACAGTGAGCCAGCTGTCCTACATCACACTTGGCATGGCACTTGCGACCTCGATGGGCGTGCTGGCCGGAGGCATGCATATCGCGATGCACGCTATGGGCAAGATCACACTGTTTATGTGCGCAGGTGCAATTTACGTCGCGACCCA
>JBLIFE010000092.1:0-7970 GCA_047633515.1 Paracoccaceae bacterium
CCGGTCCTTTTTGCCGACCACGCGGCGGGTGTGATCGGTGCCGCGCATGCCGGATGGCGCGGTGCGCTGGACGGGGTGTTGGAGGCGACATTATCGGCGATGGTCGAGTTGGGCGCGCGGGTCGGGTCGATCTCTGCGGTGATCGGCCCTGCGATCAGCCAGTCGGCCTATGAGGTCGGGCCAGAGTTCATGGACAGGTTCCTTGATGCCGATCCCGCTAACAGCCGCTTTTTCGCCGGGGCAAAGGACGACCGGGTGCAGTTCGATTTGCCCGGCTATGGCTTGCACCGGTTGCGCGCGGCCGGTGTCGGGCACGCCGAATGGACCCGACACTGCACTTACAGTGACGCAGAGCGGTTTTTCTCGTACCGTCGGTCGGTGCATCGCCATGAAGCGGATTATGGCCGGTTGATCTCTGTAATCCGGCTATAAACGGCCCTTAAGAAACGGCCCGTAAGAGCAGTTTACCATTTTGCGTCATTTGCGTTCGGGCGGGCGCGCGCCCAATGCGGTTGACAGCGAACGTGCCATCGCAGCCACTTCTTTTCCCAGTCTTAGTGCGGCGGCGGGCGTCACGCGGCTTATCGGTCCTGACACCGACAATCCTGCCACGGTTTCGCCGAGAGCGTTGAAAACCGGAGCCGCCACGCAGCGCATGCCTTCGGTGCGTTCTTCATTGTCGAGCGAAAACCCCCGTGTGCGGATCGTTTCCAGATCGGCCAGAAGTTCGGTGTGATTGGTCAGTGTCGTCGCTGTAAACCGCCTCAGGGGGGCACGGGTGAGCATGGCATCCACCCGTGCTTTGTCAGAATGTGCCAACAGGGCCTTGCCGATGCCCGATGCATGCAGGGGTGACATTGTTCCGGGCGGAAAGAAGGCCCTGATCGAGGCATGTGTCTCGACCTGACTGACAAACAGCACCTCGTCGCCACGTTCGACACCAAGGTTTGCAGTCTCTCCGGTGGCGAACATCAATTCGCGCATAAAAGGGCGCGCACGGTCCACAACAGAGGTGCGCCGCAGGAAGCTGGACCCGATCAGGAAGGCCTTTGCACCAACATTCCAGGTTTGGGTTGCGGGGTCCAACTCTACGATGCCGCGCACCTCAAGGGTGACCAGCACGCGGTACACGGTGGCAGGTGACTGGGTTAGGCGGTCGGCCAGTTCGGACAGCGTCAGCCCGTCAAATCCCGAAAGTTCCTCAAGGATCATCATGGCCCGGTCCAGCGACTGGATCGTGTTCTGTTCGGTCTTGTCGTTGAAGGCGCGGGGGCGGCCACGGGACTTTTTTTCGGGTGTGTCAGGCACGTTTGATTCCTTTTTTCTCTTTTTTGAATTTCTATTTCGCAGAGTGAAAAATTCAAGCCCATGAAAAGGCGCAACTTTTCTCTTTTTTCATCCTGTGGAAAATAAATTCAAAAAAGTTGCGTGGTTAGGGCCTTGTGCCTAAAACAAGGCAACTTTGAAAGAGGGAGTAGATACATGAGCTTTCAGAACCCGGTTTTCATCCCCGGCCCGACGAACATTCCAGAGGTTATCCGCAAGGCATGTGACATGCCCACGATCGACCATCGGTCGTCTTTGTTTGCCGAAATTCTGCATCCCGCGCTTCAGGGAGTAAAGAAGATCCTCAAGAGCGAAACCGCCGAGGTCTTCATCTTTCCCGCAACAGGGACCGGCGGCTGGGAAGCTGCGATTGCTAACACGCTGAGCCCGGGCGACACTGTTCTTGCGGTGCGCAACGGCATGTTCTCGCACCGCTGGATCGACCTGTGCCAGCGTCACGGTTTGAATGTTGATGTGATCGAAACCCCTTGGGGTGAGGGTCTTCCTGCGGATCGTTACGAGGCCGCATTGAAGGCCGACACCGGCCATAAGATAAAAGCCGTATTGGCCACGCACAACGAAACAGCCACGGGCGTTGTGTCGAGCATTGCTGCCGTACGGGCTGCGATGGATGCTGCAAACCACCCCGCGCTGTTGCTGGTTGACGGTGTGAGCTCGATCGGCTCCATGGATTTCCAGATGGACAACTGGGGCGTTGATATTGCCGTGACCGGTTCGCAAAAGGGCTTCATGCTGCCTGTGGGTCTGTGCATTGTAGGCGCCAGCCCCAAGGCGATGGCTGCGATCGAGACGGCAAAAATGGCGCGCTGTTTCTTTGACTTCCGTGATATGGCCAAAGGGTATGCGGCAAACGCCTATCCCTACACGCCGTCTGTCGGTCTGCTGAATGGTCTGAAGGTTGCGACCAATATGCTGTTGGAAGAAGGCATCGACAATGTGATCGCCCGCCACGCACGGATTGCGACCGGTGTGCGTGCTGCGGTGCACGGATGGGGTTTGAAACTGTGTGCGACAAAGCCGGAATGGTATTCCGACACGGTTAGCGCTATTGTGGTTCCCGAAGGGTTCAATGCCACTGACATCGTTACCCGCGCGGCCAATGTTTATGGCACAGCGTTCGGCACGGGCCTTGGCCAGGTTGCCGGCAAGGTGTTCCGTATCGGCCATCTGGGCTCTTTGACCGAAGGAATGGCGTTGCAGGGTATCGCAACCGCCGAGATGGTGATGGTAGATTTCAAGCTGCCGATCACACTTGGTAGTGGCGTTGCTGCCGCGCAGGAGTATTATCGCTCTACGATGGAAGCTCCGGCTATGGAAATGGCCGCTGAATAAGGAGCACGTTCACATGAAGGACGCACCCGAATTGATTATTCCAACCTATGACGACGTGCTTGTCGCCCACGAACGGATCAAGCCGTATATCCACCGGACACCGGTTCTGACCTCCAGCTACTTCAACGAGCTGACGGGTGCGGAGTTGTTCTTCAAGTGCGAGAACTTCCAGAAGGCCGGTGCTTTTAAGGTCCGTGGCGCTTCTAACGCGGTGTTCGGCCTGTCGGAAGATATGCTCGAGAAGGGCGTGGCAACACACTCGTCCGGCAATCACGCACTGTCGCTTGCTTATGCGGCAGGGCGTCGGGGTATCCCGTGTACGGTTGTGATGCCGCGCACGGCCCCCGAAGCCAAAAAGGCCGCCGTGCGGGGTTACGGCGGCAAGATCATCGAATGTGAGCCGTCAACCACCAGCCGTGAAGCGGTGTTTGCCGAGGTGATCAAGGAAACCGGGGCCGAGTTCGTCCATCCCTACAATGACCCGCGGGTTATTGCAGGGCAGGGCACCTGTAGCCGCGAGTTCATGGAGCAGACCGGTGGCGTTGACATGATGGTCGCTCCGATCGGTGGCGGCGGCATGATTTCGGGCACCTGCCTGACGCTTAGCAACATCGCCCCCGAGGTCCAGATCATCGCGTCAGAGCCTGAACAGGCCGATGATGCGTACCGCAGCTTCAAGGCAGGCTATATTATTGCCGATGATGCACCGGTTACGATCGCTGACGGGTTGAAAGTGCCACTCAAAGACCTGACATGGCACTTTGTGAGCAATCACGTGACCGATATCCTGACCGCCAGCGAGGAAGAGATCATCGCAGCGATGAAACTCACTTGGGAGCGGATGAAAATTGTGATGGAGCCAAGCTGTGCTGTACCGCTTGCCACCATTCTCAAGAACAAGGAAAGATTTGCCGGCAAACGTGTTGGCGTTATCGTAACAGGTGGTAATGTCGATCTCGACAAACTGCCATGGATGATGAGTTAGGGGAGAAGCACTATGAAAGACCTTACCAATTTCGACGGCCTCGAAGTCGGCTATGACGTACCTGCACTTCCGGGGATGGATGCGGCTGACATTCAGACGCCCTGCCTTGTGCTTGATCTGGATGCGCTTGAGCGGAACATCAAGAAGATGGGCGACTTTGCCAAGGCCCACGGCATGCGCCACCGGGTCCACGGCAAGATGCACAAATCTGTCGATGTTGCCCTGCTTCAGGAAAGACTCGGCGGTTCCGTCGGTGTTTGCTGTCAGAAAGTCTCAGAAGCCGAAGTGTTCGCGCGCGGCGGGATCAAAGACGTTTTGGTTTCCAATCAGGTGCGTGACCCGCAAAAGGTTGACCGCCTTGCCCGTATCCCAAAGCTGGGTGCCCGCACGATCTGCTGCGTGGACGATATCGATAGCGTCGGAGAGTTGTCTGCCGCGGCGACAAAGCATGGCACATTGATTGAATGCCTCGTTGAAATCGACGTGGGCGCAGGCCGGTGTGGCGTGACATACGGTCAGGCTGTTGTGGATCTTGCCAAGGCCATCGAAAAAGCCGACGGCGTCAAGTTTGCCGGCATTCAGGCCTATCAGGGCGCGATGCAGCACCTCGACTCGTACGAAGAGCGTGAAGGCAAGACCCAGGTCGCAATCGATCAGGTACGTGAAACTGTCGAGATGCTGAAGGCCGAAGGTATCGAATGCGATATCGTTGGCGGCGGCGGCACCGGTTCTTACTACTTTGAAAGTGCCTCGGGCGTTTTCAACGAGCTGCAGTGCGGATCTTACGCGTTCATGGATGCCGATTACGGTCGTATCCTCGACAAGGACGGCAAGCGTATCGACGAGGGCGAATGGGAGAATGCGTTGTTCCTCCTGACCACCGTCATGAGTCACGCCAAAGCCGACAAAGCCATCGTTGATGCGGGCCTCAAGGTGCAGTCAGTCGACAGTGGTCTGCCCACGATCTATGGTCGTACCGACGTGAAATACGTCAAATGTTCTGACGAGCACGGTGTTGTTGCCGACCCCGACGGCGTTCTGAAGGTGAATGACAAGTTGAAGCTGGTACCGGGCCATTGCGACCCGACCTGCAACGTGCACGATTGGTATGTCGGTGTGCGTAATGGCAAGGTTGAAACCCTGTGGCCGGTATCGGCACGCGGCAAGGCCTATTGATATGGGTCTTGATGCACCTGAAAAGGGGGCGGCTTCGGCCGCCTCTGATATGGACGGGGGGTTGATCCTTGTTCCCGAGGCTGAAATTGCCAACCTGATTGATGCTGAAAGCAGCTTTGACGCCATCGAAAAAGTATTTTCGGCGATGTCAAAGGGCGATGCGTACAACTTTCCGGTGATCCGCGAAGCGATCGGCCACGCCGATGCGCTTTATGGTTTCAAGTCGGGGTTTGACCGTGCCGGTCTTGCGCTGGGCCTGAAATCAGGCGGCTACTGGCCCGGAAACGAAGCAAAGGGTCTGACGAACCACCAATCCACGGTGTTTCTGTTTGATCCCGATACCGGTCGTCCACGCGCGATTGTCGGTGGCAATTTGCTGACGGCCTTGCGCACGGCGGCGGCGTCTGCTGTCTCGATCAAGCATCTGTCGCGTCCTGACAGTAAAGTTCTGGGCATGGTCGGTGCCGGTCATCAATCGGCTTTCCAGATGCGTGCCGCCGTTCGGCAGCGCAACTTTGAAAAGGTCATCGGCTGGAACTTCCACCCCGAGATGCTGTCGCGTCTCGAGGCGACAGCCACCGAACTTGGCCTGCCCTTCGAGGCCGTGAGCCTTGACGAACTGGGCGCGCAGGCGGATGTGATCATTACGATTACCTCAAGCTTCGATCCGATCCTGAACGAGACACAGATCAAACCGGGCACGCATATCGCATGCATGGGCACCGACACCAAGGGCAAGCAGGAAGTCAGCGCGGCACTTGTCGCAAAGGCAACCGTGTTTACCGACGAGATCGCACAATCGATCAGCATCGGCGAGGCACAGCATGCCATAGCCGAAGGCCTGATTGCCGAAAGTGATATCTCCGAGATCGGGGCCGTGATCAATGGCACCCATCCGGGTCGTCAAAGCGCAGAAGAGATCACACTCTTTGACGGAACGGGCGTGGGCCTTCAGGACCTTGCAGTGGCTGAAAAGGCCGTTGCACTGGCGCTTGAGCGTGGCGTTGCACAACGGGTCGCTTTTTAAGCGCTCTGGCACGCTTCGGCTTTTTAAATTACCCCGCTGCGGGCGTCTGACCTCTCTGTTGTCTCAGAGGTTCGACCGCTTGTGGCGGGGCTTTCGTTTCTGGACCAGCAGGGAATGATATGACCCGACCAATCAAGGTTGTCATCAACGGTTTCGGGCGGATCGGGCGCAGTCTGTTGCGTTTGATCTTGCAATCGCCGCGTGGGGCGGAGTTCGAGATCGTGTGCATCAACGATATTGCCCCTGTGGAAACACTGGCCTACCTTTTTCAGTATGACAGCGTTTATGGCCCCTATCCCGGAACGGTTGTGATTTCTGACGGTGCGCTGGTCGTCAATGGCCGCGTCTTGAGGGTGCAGCAGACGCCGGATATCTCGAGCCTTGATCTGAGTAGCGTCGATGTTGTTCTGGAATGCACAGGGCGGGCGGAAACGCGTGATGTTGCCATGCGTGGCCTGCGTGGGGGCGCGAGGGCGGTACTGATTTCGGGGCCGTCTGCGGCGGCGGATGTAACGGCTGTGATTGGTGCGAACGAGCAAATGGCCCAAGGCGCAAAGATCGTTTCCAATGCGTCGTGTACGACCAATGCCATGGCGCCGTTGTTGAAACTGCTCGACAGCAGCTTTGGGCTTGAATCAGGGCATATGACAACAATTCATTGCTACACCGGCAGCCAACCGACGGTTGATACGCCGCGTGGCACGCTTGAACGGTCGCGCGCGGCGGCCTTGAGCATGGTGCCGACCTCGACCTCGGCTGGGCGGTTGGTCGATATTGTTTTGCCGGAATTGGCGGGCCGTGTGACGGCCCGTGCGGTGCGGGTGCCCACGGCCAGTGTTTCGGCGATTGATCTGATGGTCACCCTGCGCAGCGCCCCGAGTCTCCAAGAGGTCAACGCGTGGCTTTATGCAGCCTCTGGCGGCCCGCTTATCGGATGGGTAGATCAGCCGCTGGTCAGCACCGATTTGCGGATGCGCCCTGAGTCAATCGTCATTGCGGGGCCAGAGACATCCGTTGCCAAAGGCGGGTTAACCCGAATTTTTGGCTGGTATGACAACGAATGGGGCTTTTCGAACCGGATGCTCGATATGGCCCGCGTGATGGTCGGGCAAACGCAGGATCAGTCGACGACCACGGTATAGGGTACCTGTAATCTGACCTCTTCGAGGTTTGCGCCACTGCCGATCCGGTCAACCACGGCAAACAGACCCGGCGCATGGAGCGGTGTCAAAACGCCGTGCCATACCCCGCGGTGCAGGTTTATTCCCTGACCCGCAGCTGTGATAAACGCGACCGGATCCCCCGGCTTCCCGTTCACATCCGGTGCGACGATCATTAAAAACGGGTCCATCGACATCGGAATAAACGCCTGACTGCCATCGGGGTGGCGCTCAAGCAGATCACAGTCGTACGGCAGGCTTCGGGGACGGGCCTGAAACAGGCTGATACCGGCCCGACCGTCCGAGAAATCCAGCGTGGCGCGGTCGTGAAACCGGCCACAATTGCCCTGATTGATAATCTTGTCTGCTGTGCCCGAGGCATCAAGAACGTCGCCAAAGGGAGCAAAGTTTTCGCGGGTCAGCGGGGAGGCTTTGATCTGCATTATATCTCCATGGCGTGTAGGCGCAGTTCGGCGATGCGTTCTACCTGTCGGCAGGCTTCGGAAAATTCCTGTTCTTTTTGGTTCTCGAGCCGTTGTTGGAAGGCCTGCAGGATCGAGGCCTTTGAATGATCCCGCACAGCGATGATGAATGGAAAACCGAATTTGGCAACATAGCGATCGTTGAGATCGGTAAAGGTGCGCCGTTCTTCTTCTGTCAACGCATCAAGGCCGGCGCTTGCCTGTTCGTCGGTGCTGTCGCCGGTCAGCTTGCGCGCAGCGGCCAGTTTACCGGCAAGATCGGGATGGGCGATAAGCACGTTCATGCGCTCTTCCTTGCTGGCGCGTCGAAAGATCTGCACCAGCAATGCGTGAATCCCTTGTGCGGTGTCGTGGGCGGGGCCCATTTCAAGCGCGTGGGCGCGTTCGGCCACCCAGTGCGAGTGCTCGAACACACGACCGAAACGTTCGGCAAAGCTGGCCTTGTCCATCCGCGAGGGGCG
>JBLIFE010000093.1:0-7868 GCA_047633515.1 Paracoccaceae bacterium
ACGTGACCAATGCCTCGCCTTCGCGCCGCACCACGGTCGAGATTTTAGCGTGGGTTTTCAGGGTCATGAAGCCGTAAACCACATGTGCTCCGGCACGCTCCAGCCGGCGTGACTGGCGGATGTTCGCAGCCTCGTCGAACCGCGCCTTTAGCTCGACCAGCGCGGTCACCGACTTGCCGTCTTCGGCTGCCTCGCACAGGGCCTCGACGATCGGGCTTTCTTTCGATGTCCGGTAAAGGGTCTGTTTGATCGCCACCACGTTAGGGTCGCGCGCGGCCTGTCGCAAAAAGCGAACGACCATGTCGAAGGTTTCATAGGGGTGATGCAGCAGCATGTCCTTTTGGCGGATGGCGGCAAACATATCACCGTCGTGATCCTGAACCCGCTCGGGCACCCGCGAAGTATAACTGGGCCACATCAGGTCGGGGCGGGTGTCGATCACCAGTTCCTTGAGGTCGGCAAGACCGAGTTGCCCGTCGATTTCGACGACTTCGTCATCGGTCACGTGCAATTCGCCCATGATTACCTTGCGCAGCGGGCGCGGGGCGTCGGAAGACAGCTTGAGCCGAATCACCTCGCCGCGGCGCCGCCGCTTGATCGCGGTTTCGAACTCGCGGACAAGGTCCTCGGCCTCTTCCTCGATCTCCAGATCGCTGTCGCGTAACACCCGAAAGGTGCAATGCCCTCTGGCGGTATATCCCGGAAACAGCGACCCCAGATTGGTTAGCAACAACGCCTCCATCGGCAAGAACCGGTGCGTGCCTTCAGGCGCCGGCAGCGGCACAAATCGCGGCACTTGCGCGGGGATCGGCAAAAGCGCCTGAAGGGCACGTTTGGGGCCGGTTTTCGACTCAAGCTGCAAGGCAAGGCAAAATCCGGTATTGGCGATGAACGGAAAGGGATGGGCAGGGTCGATTGCCAACGGGGACACAACCGGAAAGACCTGTGCCATGAAGTATTCCGCCAGATACGCAAGATCGTCCTTATTCAGCTCTGTGGCACCCATAATCTGGATGTTTTCCTCGCCGAGCGCCTCGAGCAGATCGTTCCAGACGTCTTGTTGGGCGTGCAGCAGGCGCCGCGCTTCGGTGTCGATCAGAACAAGCTGTTGGGCGGGTGTGCTGCCATCGGCGGCGGGGGTCGAGATGCCTTCGCGCACCAGCTCGCGCAGGCCCGCCACACGGACGGTGTAAAACTCGTCCAGATTGGTGGCCGAGATCGACACAAACCGCACGCGCTCCAGCAACGGTACTTTAGGGTTGCGGGCCTCGTCCAGAACGCGCCAGTTGAAAGCCAGCCAGCTGAGTTCGCGGTTGAAAAACCGCTGCGGCCCCGACAAGTCGGTTTCGGGCAGCGTCACCGGGGCCCCAAAGCCGGAGGCAAGAAAGTCAGCGGGATGTGGCGTGGAGGTCATAAGAGCGATATCTGCCGGAAAAGTGAAAGGTAAGCCACAGTTATCGCGCAGTATCGCCCATTTTGTCCAGTACCTGCGCCGCAAGCCGCAGGCCGATCTTGTGACCACTCGACAGCGCGGCACGGTCGATTGCATCAACCAGCCCGCCTGCGGCTACAAAAGAACGCTCCATGCGGGGCAGCAAAAAGCGGATCACCTCGGCAGAGGGGGCGAGTTGACGGTCGTTGAACAGCTTGACCAGAAGGGCTGCCAAAAGTGCGTCGTCGGGTGGCTCGAGGTGCACCGATGCCGTGCCCGCCATCCGAGAGGCCAGATCGGGAAGCGCCAGTTTCCAACGTCCCGCCGCGCCGCGCCCTGTCAGCAACAACTTGCCGCCGTGGGCAAGAACAGAGTTATGAAAATGGAACAAGGCCACCTGTGCGGCTGCATTTCCTGCGATGTCGGGAATATCCTCGACCACAAAAACACCGCCCTCGGGGGGATCGGGCAGGGCGGTTGCCGATAAAATCCCCGCGCCACTCTCGGATGCCCAGACGTGGGCGAGGTGGGTTTTTCCAGCCCCTGTGGGACCGGTCAGCGCCAGCTTGCCGGCGGGCCAGTTCGCCCAGTCGTCGATCTGAGCCACCGCAATCGCATTGGCCGGAGACACAAAGAACGCATCGCGCCCGCGCGCCGCCCGAAAAGGCAGATCAAAAGTCAGCTGTTCGGGAGGGGTCATCGCCATCGCGCAAGTCCTGCCGACAGGTTCGTAGCCCATTTTGCCGCAGGCCTAGTTGCTGTCATCATGGTCGTCCTGTAGCGATTCCAGGCCGCGGTAAAGCTGCCCTGATTTGTACTTCGCAAGGGCGACACGCGCGACCACGCCAATCGAGGCGGCAACCGGCACCGCAACCAACAACCCGACAAAGCCGAAGATCGCGCCGAACGCAGACAGCGCAAAAATCAACCAAACCGGATGTAGACCAACGGACGTTCCCACAAGCCGCGGCGTCAGCACATTGCCCTCGGCAATCTGCCCGAACATAAAGATGGCCCCCACGGCACCGATCCACACCCAGTCGCCCCAGAACTGGAACAACGCCAGCCCCAGCGCCAGACCACCGCCAAAAATTGCACCAACAAACGGAATGAACGAGATCATTCCTGCCACAAATCCCACAGCAAGGCCGAATTGCAACCCGACCAGCATCAGCGCAACAGCATAATAGGTGCCCAGAATTAGGCACACCGTGCCTTGGCCCCGGATAAACGCCGCTAATGTCCGATCGATCTGAGTGGCAATTTCGCGGATGACTGGCGCGTGGTCGCGGGGCAACATCTCATCGACGCGCGCGATCATATGATCCCAGTCGAGCAACAGGTAGAAAGCCACCACCGGCACAAAGAACACCAGCACAAGAATATTCACGATGCCGCTGAACGACGACACAATACCATTAAGCAGCGCGCCGCCCTTTGCGCTGATCGTCTCTCCGATCGACAGGATCGAGCGGTGCATGGTTGATCCGTTTTCAAGCAGCGATGGAAAATGATCTGTCAGAAACACCTGTAGGCTGGCAAATATCTGAGGCGCATTGCGGATCAAAGAGGTGGTTTGATCAATCAAAAGCGGAATGACTATCAACACCAGTATCACCAAGGCGATGACCGCGATCAGCGTGATCAACGTCACAGCCAGCACGCGGCTTGCTCCCTTACGCTCGAACCAGCCCGCGATGGGATCAAGGCAATAGGCGATTGCCCCGCCCAGAACAAACGGCAAAATAACATCGCCCAGCATCCAGAGCACGAAAAAGAACACTGCCGAGGCGAGCCCCCAGTATTTAAGCTGGTCCTGAACTGGCAATGCCATAATGCGTGGCTCCTTTTGTTTGACCCTCACATTGCTGAAAGGCTGCGGGTTTTCAAGAGCGCTGCGGGTTTTGTACCGCCATAGTAAACTGTGGCCGGCTTTGGCCAGCGTGCGCAAGGGGGCTCAAGGGCCGCTCAAACGGCACAGGTTTCTTCCGAGTGGTGCACACAGACCTGCAGAGAAAGCCGGATGCGTATGAATCCCTGTCGGGGGGCTGCGTGCGGGCAGGGGCGTGAAAAGGCGGGCAGGGGCGTGAAAAGATAGAGGAACAAGCGTTGGGTTGGCTTGTACCAAGCGGGGCTTTGTCCTACCAGATTGGCAGTTCAAGTCTTGAGGGATACCAACAATGCGTCTGACCCGATATTTTCTGCCCGTGCTCAAAGAGACGCCGTCGGAGGCCCAGATTGTTAGCCACCGTTACATGCTGCGCGCCGGAATGATCCGGCAGCAGGCGGCCGGAATTTACTCCTGGCTGCCCATGGGCTTCAAGGTGCTCCAGCGAATCGAGCAAATCGTCCACGAAGAGCAGGCGCGCGCGGGTCACATCGCGATGCTGATGCCGACCCTGCAACCGGCCGACCTGTGGCGGGAAAGCGGACGCTATGACGATTACGGCGAGGAAATGTTGCGGATCAAGGACCGTGGCGGGCGCGATCTGCTGTACGGGCCGACCAACGAGGAAATGATCACCGACATTTTCCGCGCCCATGTCGGCAGCTACAAAGACCTGCCGCTGACGCTTTATCACGTCCAGTGGAAGTTCCGTGACGAGGTGCGCCCGAGGTTTGGCGTGATGCGGGGACGCGAGTTCCTGATGAAAGACGGCTATAATTTTGATCTGACCAAAGAGGACGCGTTGCATGCCTACAACCGCCATCTGGTCAGCTATTTGCGCACCTACGAGCGGATGGGCCTTCAGGCCATTCCGATGCGCGCCGACAGTGGCCCGATCGGTGGCGATGACACGCACGAGTTTCTGGTGCTTGCCGAGACCGGCGAATCAGAGGTCTTTTACGATAGTGCCGTGACCGACATCCGCCTTGGAGACCGCGAGATCGATTATGATGATGTGGCCCAGTGCAAAGGCGTGATGGAAGAATTCACATCGCTCTATGCGCGCACCGATGAAACCCACGATGCCGCAGCATTTGCCGCCATCCCCGAGGCGCGCCAGCGCACCGCACGCGGCATCGAGGTGGGGCAGATTTTCTACTTCGGGACGAAGTATTCCGAACCCATGGGCGCAGTCGTTGTCGATGACACCGGTGCGCGCGTGCCGGTTCATATGGGCAGTCACGGGATCGGGGTCAGCCGCCTTTTAGGGGCGATCATTGAGGCCAGCCACGACGAAAAAGGCATTATCTGGCCCGAGGGCGTGACGCCGTTCCATTGCGGAATCGTGAACCTGAAGCAAGGCGACGCAGAGGCAGACGGCGCCTGCGAGGGCTTGTATTCGGCGCTCAAACTGCTCGGGCTTGATCCGCTTTATGATGACCGCAAAGAACGCGCGGGCGCGAAATTCGCCTCGATGGATCTGATCGGTCTGCCATGGCGCATCACCGTGGGTCCGCGCGGGCTGAAGAACGGTGTTGTCGAACTGACCAGCAGACGGACTGGCGAAAGCGTCGAGATGACCCCCGAAGCCGCCGTTGCGCGGATCGCCCAGATCTATGCGGATGTGTAGGTCACGATGACGGTGAGGCACGGATGACGGCGATACTGGCTTACGGCGACAGCCTGACGTGGGGGTCGCGTCCCGATGGCGCAGGGCGGCATGCACCGGCTGACCGCTGGCCGAATGTGTTGGCATCCGGCTTGCCCGGAGGTGTCGAGATGATCTCCGAAGGGCTTCGTGGGCGCACGACTTGCGTTGATAACGCCGCGGCTTCGGCGGATATGAACGGTGTGGGGGTACTGCCGGTAATGCTGCACACCCACGCGCCGCTTGATCTGGTGATGGTTTTACTGGGCAGTAACGACGTCTGGCTGGGGCGAGAGCCTGCGGCTGTCATCGACGGATTGGCGCGCTTGGTCGAGGTGATCCGCCATCACCCCGTGCGGCTGCCTTTTGCGGCGGTGCCCAGCATTATGCTGATTGCGCCACCCGCTTTTTGCCAGTCGGACGACGGGCTGATCAATGCGCGCCAGATCGAGATATCAAAGTCGCTGGGCCCTGCCGTCGAGGCGCTTGCCGTGCGGCTGGGAACATTTTACTTCGACGCAAGAACAGTGGCACATGCCTCGAGGCTGGACGGTGTGCATCTTGAGGCCGACCAGACCAGAGCGATCGGACAGGCATTGATCCCGCCGGTGCGGGCGTTTCTGGATATCGTTGCGGATTGACGCGCGGCAGGCCGTGTTCGAATTGCTTTTGATGCGAGCGGTCACAGGGATGGTCTGGCCGCCGGGCAAAGCCCGGCCGGGCCCAACGGCCAGAGGGGCGCCGCGACCTTGTCGCGGACACCACTGGCGGGCGGGAGAGCGCCGGACATACAAGCACATAACGGTCTTTCATTGCGGATAGTAAAGCCGCATTGGCTTGACCCTGAAGCCGCAAAACAGCATTTTGCCTGACAAGACACCCCGGGCCAATTCATGCCGACGGGCAGAACAGGATATTTGAATGGCCAGACCTGCGCCGCCGCCCTTTGCGCGTTTCGAGTGGATCATCGCGTGGCGTTACCTGCGGGCGCGCCGCTCCGAAGGCGGGGTCAGCTTGATGACATGGATCAGCCTGCTGGGGATTACACTTGCCGTGGCAGCCCTTATCATCACCTTGGCGGTGCGTGCCGGTTTTCGGGCCGAATTCGTCGATACAATCCTCGGGGCCAACGCACATGTGACGGTCTATGCATCGGGGCATATTGGCGAAACCGGACAGATTGACCGGACGATCATTGACTATGACGCCATGGCCGACAGGGTGCGGCTGGTTGCGGGCGTGCACCGTGTGGCGCCTTTGATCAAGGGGCAGGTGATGGCCGCAGGCCAGCAGGGGCGCAATGCGGGGGTCGAGGTGTTCGGGATCCGGCCGGACGACCTGTTGACCATTCCGCGCATCGCGTCTCCCGACCGTCAATCGGGCGATATCGCATTGTTCAACGACGGCATTGCCATCGGTTGGGGGGTGGCCTCCGAGCTGGGCGTGGCACCGGGCGACCGCATTCGTCTTATCTCGCCCAACGGTGTCAAAACCGCGTTTGGAACCTCGCCGCGGATCAAGACATTCGAGGTTGTCTATATTTTTCAGGCCGGGCGCTACGATATCGACCGCACGCGCGTCTACATGCCTTTTGATCAGGCGCAGGATTATTTCGACCGCGAAGGCCGCGCCGACGAGCTTGAGGTCATGGTCGATGATCCCGACGCGGTTGACGCGCTTGGTCCGCAATTGTCGCAGGCCGCCGGTGCAGACGCCCTTTTGTGGACATGGCGCGACAGTTCGGGCGCGTTCTTGCGCGCGTTGCAGGTCGAGGACACGGTGATGTTCGTGCTGATGTCGATCCTTGTGCTGATTGCCTCGTTGAACATAATCTCGGGGTTGGTGATGCTTGTTAAGAACAAGGGACGCGACATCGGAATTTTGCGCACGATGGGGCTGACCGAAGGGTCTGTCTTGCGGATATTCTTTTTGTGCGGGGCGCTTATCGGTCTGGTTGGCACGCTGTCCGGAGTTGTTCTGGGGTGCCTTTTTGCGATTTATTTCGACCCGATACTGGCGTTTGTGAACGGGGCGGCGGGCGGCGGTGTGTGGGATGCGTCCGTGCGCGGGATCTACCGGTTACCGGCAAAGTTGCAACTAGAGGATGTGGCCGCGGCGGTGGCGCTATCGCTGTTGCTGTCTTTTGTCGTGACCATTTTCCCTGCCCGCCGCGCCGCGCGTATGAACCCGGTAGAGGCGTTACGATATGAATGATGCTGAACGCGCCGCGACCGGCCTCGCGCCTGTCTTGGAACTGGACAGGATATCCAAAACCTATGCCGGTGGTGCAGTGCCGGTTCTGAGCGGTGTCGATTTGGTGGTGTACCCGGGAGAGATCGTGGCGCTAGTGGCGCCTTCGGGTGCTGGCAAATCCACGCTGCTTCATATCGCGGGCCTGCTGGATGCGCCGGATCAGGGGCGTGTTGTGCTGTGTGGTCAGGACATGACCCGTGCCAGTGATGTGCGCAGGACGTTGGCGCGGCGCGCGCAGGTCGGCTTTGTCTATCAGTTCCATCACCTTTTGCCGGAGTTTTCGGCCACCGAAAATATTGTGCTGCCACAGCTTGCCGCGGGTGTTGCACCGTCAGAGGCATCGGCGCGTGCCGCAGGTTTGCTGGAGCAGGTCGGGCTGTCGTCAAGGGCCACGCACCGGCCGCAGGCGATGTCTGGCGGGGAGCAACAGCGGGTCGCGTTCTGTCGGGCGCTTGCCAATACGCCGCGCCTGCTTTTGGCGGACGAGCCAACCGGAAACCTTGATCCGGCCACCTCGGACAAGGTGTTCGACGTGTTGTTGCATCTGGTGCGTGACACCGGCATGGCGGCTTTGATTGCGACCCATAACCTGCAGCTGGCAGCGCGCATGGACAGGATCGTGCGACTGGATGCGGGTAGGCTGGTTG
>JBLIFE010000094.1:0-7866 GCA_047633515.1 Paracoccaceae bacterium
ATCTCCGAAGAGACGGAGAAAATTCTGGGAGGAATTTCTAATGAACTTTTCACTAAAAGTGGTCACGACCGCCGTGGCGCTGTCGGTATCGACACTGGCGCTCGCAAGTGGTGCGTTTGCCGCTGACAAGGTGCGTGTGGCACTTGGCGATGTGGCTTCTGTCGAAACGCTGGCTTTTCTGGTCGCACTGGAGCGGGCCAAGGAAAAGGGGCTTGATTACGAGCTGACAACCTTTTCGAAAGAAGAATTGGCAATCCAGACGATCATCAGCGGACAGATGGATATCGGCATCGGCACACCCTATTCGGTGATCCAGAAATCAAAGGCTCCGATCCGGAATTTCTTCCAGCTTTCCAAGCTGGTGTTCTTTCCCGTTGCCGAAACAAAGTACACCTCGTGGGCGGACATGGACGGCGAGCCGATCACGCTGCATTCGCGCGGTGGTGGAACCGATGCGATCGCCAACATAATCGAAAAGCGTGAAGGCATCGAATTCGGGCCACGCTCGTATGTGCCGGGGTCCGAGAACCGGATCATCGCGATGATCAAGGGGCAGGTGAACGCGTCGATCGTTGATCTCAACAACAAAAACATCCTGATGGGCCGAGCTGCGGACCGCTTTGGTGTGTTGCCGATGTTCGAGGTGCTGGCAAGTGACGAGGTCCTGTTTGCGAATAAGGACTGGATGGATGCCCACCCCGTGATCATCAGCACGCTGGTTGAATCGCTGTTGGAAACATGGCGTGATGTGACAGCAGACCCGACCATCGTCGACAGAGAACGGCTGAAGTACAACCTTTTGTCCGATCTGCCGTCCGAACTGTTGACCGGTGTCGATGCCTATTATGCCGAAGCGGTTGCCGGTGGACTGTATAATCCCAACGGGGGCGGCGAACAAGCGGCTCTTGCCGATTTCGAATTCTACTCTGAATCAGGCCAGCTGACTGGTGACATTGCGACATTCGAGGTCGCCGACTTCTGGAATCTTGGTCCACTTGATGCGGCCATCGCGAAAGCGGACAAGTAATCCTGCTCTTCTTTTCCCGGCGCACCGCAACAGGTTTGCGCCGGGATTGCCTTTTGGCACAAAAATACGGATCCCAATTTTATGGTTGAACTCTGGACAAGCGCGCGGACGCTTAAGTATCTGTCGTTTCTGATTGTTTTTGCTGCGTGGGAATTTGCCGGCCGTGTGCCCGTAAGCCCTGCATTCCCGACATTTTTGGAAACGATGCTGGCCCTTTGGGGAATGATCGCGGATGGCGCGATGGCGAAAGCCCTGCCTGAAACGCTGGTGCCGTTGGTGATTGGCATGGCGATCTCGGGTGTTCTGGGGGTTGCGATCGGGGTTTCGATGGGCCTGTCGCGGCTTGCGGAGTGGTTCGGCGGCCCGATTTTTATCGTGGCGCAATCGGCTCCGCTTGCGGCGTTGGTGCCGTTGCTGGTGCTTGCGTACGGGATCGGTCTGACATCCAAGGTGATCGTCGTGTGCATCATGGCCATGCCGGTGATCGTGCTCAACTCCGCCAACGCGGTGCGTCACACGCCGCAGTCTCTCAAGGAAATGGGTCAGGCATTTCAGGGCACTCGCTGGCAGATTATCAAACAGATTATCCTGCCTGCGGCCTCTCCCGTTATCTTCTCGGGTTTGCGTCTGGGGGCCTCGGCGGGGTTTATCGGTGCTATTCTGGCCGAGCTTTACATTACCCCCACGGGGATTGGCGACCTGATCACCTATAACCAGTCAATCGCGGATTACGCAGCAATGTATGCTGCTATCTTCACGATCATCGTGCTGGCAGTTGCCTTTCTTGATATTCTTGAAAAGGCAGAGTTTATTTTGTTCCGACCAGATAAAAGGGTTGTAAAATGACCGCACTCGCTTCGGCAATCGCCGACAAATCCGCGAATGACGCAGGGCCGGCCGTTTCGGTCAAAGGTGTCTCAAAGATGTATCCCGGCGGGGTGCAGGCGCTTAACCAGATGTCGCTGGATTTCCCCAAGGGTCAGTTGACCTCTTTGCTCGGGCCTTCGGGGTGCGGCAAAACCACTTTGCTCAAAATCATCGCAGGTCTGCTGGATGCGACCTCTGGCGAGGTTCTGGTGAATGGCAAGCCGGTCACAGGGCCTGGGCCGGACCGCGCGTTCGTATTTCAGGATTTTGCCCTGATGCCGTGGGCCAGTGTGGTCCGCAATGTGGCCTTCGGGCTGGAATTGCGCGGCGTGGCCAAATCAGAGCGCGAAGCCATCGCCGAGAAATACATCCGCGAGGTCGGCCTTGGGGGTTTCGAGTTGAAATTCCCGCACGAGCTTTCGGGGGGTATGCGGCAACGGGTCGGGCTGGCACGCGCGCTGGCGGTGGATGCCGATGTCTTGTTGATGGACGAGCCGTTTTCAGCGGTTGACGAGCAAACCCGCCGCAAGTTTCAGGAAGACATGCTGCGACTGGTCGAGGTCGAGCAAAAGACCTTTATCTTTGTCACCCACTCGATTGAGGAGGCTGTCTATGTCTCTGACCAGATTGCTCTTTTGCTGGCGCGTCCCAGTCGTGTGGCCGAAGTGATCCGGCCTGAAATCAACCGCAACATCGCCCCTGATGCCATTCGCCGTGATCCTGCCTATCTGGATACGGTCGAAAGTATCTGGGCGGCTTTGCGCAGCTATGTGGAATAGGGGAACGCCAGGATGACTGTTTTTGGAGTGCGCCTGCCGATGATGTCCAGTCTGCTGATCTGGGCCGTCGCGTGGGAGATCATCGGGCAGCTTGATATGACCATTCTGCTGCCCCCCCTCAGTGCGGTTTTGATCAAGATGGTCGAGATCGTGCCAACGCCGTCGTTCCTGAAGGCGTTCGGTGAAACGGCGCGGGCCTTTGTGATCGGCACCAGTTTCGCCATCGTGATCGGTGTGCCGCTTGGCGTGATCATGGGCAAGAATATTTTTGTCGACCGGTTGCTGCTGCCGTGGGTCAACATGTTTCTCAGCGCGCCGCTTACCGCGTTGGTGCCGGTGTTGATGGTGCTGTTCGGGATTGGCGAGCGGACGGTGATTATCACCACGACGTTGTTCGCGATCTGGATTATCGTGCTGAATGCGCGGGCCGGGGTCAAAGCGATCTCGCCTTCGTTGGTCGAGATGTCTCAATCCTTCGGTGCGTCAGCTTGGGATGCCTTTACCAAGATCTATATCTGGGCCGCCTTACCCGAGATTATCGCCGGCGTGCGCATCGGATTTATCCGTGCGGTCAAAGGCGTGATCATCGGGCAGTTGTTGGTGTCTATTGTGGGGTTCGGACGTTTGTTCGAACTTTACTCGAGCAATTTCCTGATGGAATACTTCTGGGCGCTGTTGCTGGTGTTGTTCTTTTTCGCCTTTACGCTGGCTGAATTGCTGGGTGTTCTACAGCGGAAATTCGACTATTACGCCGCCAACAGGTAGACCGCTGCACAGTTTGGACGTATCCAATAACCAACTGATCAAAAGAGGAATAATAATGACAAGCTATGCTATTGAGCCACCGAAACAGGCCGCTGCCCCGATCGAGGGTTCCGACAAGATGTTCCCCGTCCGCCGCATTTATTGCATTGGCCGCAATTATGCCGACCACGCGATTGAAATGGGTCACGATCCTGACAAAGAAGCGCCGTTCTTCTTTCAGAAAAACCCTGACAATATGGATTTCACAGGGGAGTTTCCTTATCCTCCGAAATCCTCGAACGTGCATTTCGAAATGGAGCTGGTTGTCGCGCTGAAAAGTGGTGGCCGTGATATCGCAATCGAGGATGCGATGGATCACGTCTGGGGCTACGGGCTGGGGCTTGATATGACGCGGCGCGATTTGCAAGGCGAGATGAAGAAGGCCGGACGCCCTTGGGAGATCGGCAAAGCCTTTGAACGGTCCGCCCCGATGAGCCCGCTTTTGCCTGCCGAAAAGGTGGGTCATCCTACCGATGGAAGCCTGACGCTGCATGTGAATGGCGAGTTGCGCCAGAGTGGCGATTTGAACCAGATGATCTGGAAAGTGCCAGAGATGATCAACTACCTGTCGCAGTATTATGACATTGCGGCTGGTGATATTATTATGTCGGGCACGCCCGCCGGTGTTGGCGCGATTGTCAAAGGCGATGTGATGGTCGGCGCTGTTGAGGGTGTCGGTACCTTTGAAGTCAAAGTCGTCTAGTGGCACCGGTTTTAATCTATTGAAAGAGGGCCTGTGCAGGAAACTGCACAGGCCCTCTTTCATAATGTCGCCAGTTTTGGCGTGTCAGTCCTGCATGGCTTGCTGCATGATTGCATCCGGTGTGAAGGGCATTTTGCGCATCCGGATACCTATGGCGGCGTGTATCGCATTTGCAATCGCCGCTATTGCGGGTCCGGGAGAGGCCTCACCGGCCCCCACCGACGGGCAGTCGGGGCGCTCGATGACGATGACCTCGATGGGCGGAACCTCATCGAACCTGATCACCCGGTAGCTGTCCCAGTCGCGCGAGGTGATCCCGTCGCGGTCCCATGTCACGGCCTCGTAAAGTGCCCAGCTGGCACCTTGGATAAAGCCGCCCTCCAGTTGCGCGTGCAGGCCGTCCATGTCAACGACCCGTCCGGCATCAGCAACAATTACGGCGCGGGTCAAACAAATTTCGGCGCGGTCGTTTGCCTCAAGATCCACGCAGATACCAACGCGGGTCATCTGGTTTTTGTATTGAGCATAGGCGATGCCGCGCCCGCCGGTTTCGCCGGGTTCCGGGCGGGTTGCGATCTCTTTTTCCAGCCGTTCAAGTACCGCACGCGCGCGCGGATCACTCAATTGTGCCTGACGAAAGGCAAATGGATCAACGCCTTGTCGCACGGCCAGCTCGTCCATGAAGCCTTCAATCGCAAAGATATTCGTCGCCGCCCCAAGACACCGCATCGCAGACGTTCGATGCACAAGCCCGGGCACAAGGTTCTTGACCAGCCGTTTCTCGGGGATGTCATAAACCGGATCAAGGTTACGGTGCATTCCGGCATGAGCCCCCATGTTGGGGCTGGCCGGATTTGGACCGATAGGCGTTTCACGCAGGTGATTTGACAACAGGCGCGAAGGGCCTGCGCGATTGGCACCGGGGCGGGGGCGTCCGCGGTGGGTATCGCTGAACACGTCGGCCGACAGGCACTGGAGTTGCCCGTTTTGCGACAGCTTGGCCGCAAGAGAGACCGCCATTGCCGGCGCATAAGGTTCCCAGGCATGCTCCTGTTCGCGGGTCCATTTGGCAAGGACTGGCGTGTAGGGCAGCGCGCGGGCAATCAACGCAGCCTCGAACGCCACATCATCGGCCCCGTTATGCCCATAGCATCCCGACCCCGGAACGTGGGTGATGTCGACCTGCTCGGGATCCAGATCAAGGCTGTCGGCAATGCTGTCGCGCAAGGCATAAATGCCTTGGGAGTGCGACTTTATCAACAGCCTCTCGCAGGTCCACAGAGCCATTGCCGCCGACGGTCCTAGGGCTGCGTGCATTTGATAGGGGCGGGCGTATTGTGCTGTAATGTCAGGATCAACAAGCGCGGGCGCGGGGGGCACCGTTTGCGGCTTGCCGTCAATAACCGCAAAGGTTTGTGCCGGTGCCGTGCGCAAAACCGTATGAATGTCGCTCTCTGACAACCCTTGCCCGCTAGACCAGACGCAGTTTTGCTCCAGCCGAACAGCGGCTTGAACAACCGGCCATTCGCGGGGCCCGGCAAGAGCCACAAAGCTGCCGTCACGGATCAGGTGCAATCCGGTCAGCGCAATCTGGTCGAGCGCCCCTTGGGGGATATGGTCGAGCCGCGCATTCGCGTGCGGCGGGCGGATTATGCGTGCATGCAGCATGCCCGGCGCCGTGAGGTCATGCACAAAGGTAAAGCGCCCTGTTACCATCTTTGCCATTCCGCGCATCGGCAACTTTGGCAGGGGTGCATCGTCGGTGTCGGCGACACGGGGAAGGGCGGCCTGATCGACAGGGGTGGCCGGATCAAGCTGGTCGAACAGGTCCACAATTGCCACGCTTTGATTGGTGCGCGGCAGCACAAGGTGCCCGTCGCGCAGGGTCCATTCGGCAGGGGTGCCGCCAAACTGCGCTACGGCGATTTTTATTAGCCCGTCGCGCAAGGTTGCGGCAGCCAGCCGGATCGCTGCACCAGAATGTTCGATCGAATTGCTGCCCGAGGTGATCCCCTCGTCAGGTGCAAGACCGGTGCGCACCGGCGCGATTTTCAGGTGCTCGAAAGGGATGGTCAGTTCGTAATGTGCAATCCCGACAAGAGCCGTCGATATCCGCTGCCCGATATCGACCTTGCCCGTATGCACAACCAGATCGGCCTCGTGGCGGGTGATCCAGTCGGAGACGAGCGGATAATCGTTAAGGTTCATAGCGCGCCCGCCGCCAGTGCCACCGCGCGCAACACACGCGGATGTGATCCGCAGCGGCACAGATGAGGCGCAAGTGCCGTGCGCGCCGTTTCCGGATCAGGAGCAGGTGTGCGGCTCAGAAACGCAGTGGCAGCAACCACAAGCCCCGCGGTGCAATAGCCACATTGCGCCGCAGAGGTTTCGATAAACGCGTCCTGCACCCGCTTGCCGGTGGGCAATTGTGCAATCCCTTCTATGGTCGTGATGGCACGCCCCTCGAAGGTCCCGGCCTCGGCGACGCAACTCAGCGTCAGCTCGCCGTCGACCAGCACCGCACACGCGCCGCATTGCTCCAAACCACAGCCCAGCTTGGTGCCTGTCAGACCCAACGTGTCGCGCAGCACATAAACCAGTGGCGTGTCTGGAGTATCATCCACCTCGTACGGGGTGCCGTTAATGTGCAGCGTGAGGGTCATGGCGTCACCCGAATCCAGTCCATGATCACGTCCACATCGGCGGATTTGAACAGGTTCATCACCGGACAGCGCGATTCAACATTGCGGATCAACCGCTCGAACCGCTCTTGTGGCTCGTCTGTGGTGACGCGGATCTTTAATTTGACCCAGTTGAAGTAGGGGCGCACCCCTTGCACCCCGCGCGATCCGCGCTGGTCTACTTCTCCGTCGGCCTCAAGGTCGACCGCCGTGTAGGAGAACTTCATCGCTTCGGCGCAGCGGTTGATGATGACACCTTCACAGCCCAATAGCGACGATAGCGTCATTTCCAACGGGGTCGGGCCGGTGTTGGTTTCCTTTTCATCGGTGATCAAAACATGGTCACGCACCATGATGACCGTTCTGGTCGAGGCTTCGTTGCGGGCGCTGACGCGGCGGATGCCAAGCGCCTTCTTGCTCGGGTCGATGCTGGGAGGCAGCAGGTCTGTGTCAGGTGTTGTCATTGGTCATCTCCACGATGTGCATTCCATTGACGCGGTCCAGAATATAGATCCGACCGGTGTCATCCACAGTGACGTCATTCGATTGGGGGGCCTCGCCGTTAGGGCCCGGCCCCATGAAATGGCCAACTTCGACCGGCAGGAGCGGATCGGAGAAATCGACCACTCTGAGCCCGCCGGAGAACCACACAAAATAGGCCAGCGTGCTGCCGAGTTTCTCGTGGAACTGGTGACCGCCAAAGCGCGCACCGGGTTGTCCGACCCACGGGCTTGCCCGTTCGCTCAGATCCCACGCGGTGACAGGCTCCATATTATCCATGTCGGTGATGTCCATCACCCAGACAAAGCCGTGCAAGCGGCCCGGTTTATGGTCGTGTTCCTCGTCGATCGCCAAGGCATAGCGCCGCCCGTTGATCGGGTTCTCGAACGGCATGACCGTGTGGGTCGGCTCGGGGATGCCCTTGGGAAATGTATAGCTGCCCTTGAGGGTAGGTTTTGTGATGTCGCTGGCATCCAGCACCCGGAACCCTGCGTGCATGTAGGC